>NZ_JBEXXK010000052.1:0-90994 GCF_040630405.1 Streptomyces sp. NPDC005811 | reverse complement strand
GGAGTGGGAGCGGTTCGCTCCCGCGTACACGAGTGTGCGTCCCAGCGCGTTGCTTGCGAGTCTTCCCGAAGCCCGCACCACCCCCACCACCAGCGAGGACACCCTCGCCGACGTACCGGCCGTCTCGGCACTGCGCGAGCGGCTCGGCGTACTGCCCGCGGCCGACCGCGACCGTGCCCTGCTGGAGTCCGTCCTCGCCGGGGTCGCGGCGGTGCTCGGTCACGCCGACACCTCGACGGTGGAGGCCACGCGGTCCTTCCGGGACCTGGGCTTCGACTCACTGACCGCCGTCGAGCTGCGCAACCGGCTCGCCACCGACACCGGCCTCAAGCTGCCCAGCACCCTCGTCTTCGACCATCCGACGCCGACGGCGCTCGTACGGCTGCTGCGGCAGGAGCTGTTCGCGGACGGCGACCCGGGAGCGGACGCGCTGCCGCAGGTTCCGGCGCTGACGGCCACGACGGACGACCCGGTCGTCATCGTCGGGATGGCCTGCCGGCTGCCCGGCCGGGTCGAGGGCCCGGACGACCTGTGGCGGCTGCTCACCGAAGGCACCGACGCGATCTCCGGCTTCCCCACCGACCGCGGCTGGGACCTCGATGCCCTGCACGGCACAGGAGAGGACGGACGCAGCCGCAGTCACACCCGGGCGGGCGGATTCCTCTATGACGCCGGGCAGTTCGACCCCTCCTTCTTCGGTATCTCGCCCCGCGAGGCCCTCGCCGTCGACCCCCAGCAGCGACTGCTGCTGGAGACGTCCTGGGAAGCCCTCGAACACGCGGCGATCAGGCCCGACGCACTGCACGGCAGCCGTACTGGTGTGTTCGTCGGCGCCGGCAGCTCCGGATACGGCGCCGGACTGCGCGAGGTGCCCGAGGGGCTCGGCGGCCAGTTGCTGACGGGTGTCGCCGGCAGCGTGGTCTCCGGCCGCGTCGCCTACACCTTCGGCTTCGAGGGACCCGCCGTGACCGTCGACACGGCCTGCTCGTCGTCCCTCGTGGCGCTGCACCTGGCGGCGCAGTCGCTCCGGTCCGCCGAGTGCGACCTGGCGCTGGTCGGCGGCGTGACGGTGCTGGCCGACCCCGGCGCGTTCGTCGAGTTCAGCTCGCAGGGCGGGCTGGCGGCGGACGGCCGGTGCAAGGCGTTCTCCGAGGAGGCGGACGGCACCGGCTGGGCCGAAGGTGTCGGTGTGCTCGTCGTGGAGCGGCTCTCCGACGCCCGGCGCAACGGGCACCAGGTGCTGGCGGTCGTCGCCGGTTCCGCCGTCAACCAGGACGGCGCCAGCAACGGCCTGACCGCCCCCAACGGGCCCGCCCAGCAGCGGGTCATCCGTCAGGCGCTGGCCGGGGCCGGGCTCAACCCCGCCGACATCGACGCGGTGGAGGCGCACGGCACGGGCACGAGACTCGGTGACCCGATCGAGGCCCAGGCCCTCCTCGCCGCCTATGGGCAGGACCGCGAACAGCCTCTCTGGCTCGGCTCGTTGAAGTCCAACATCGGCCACACCCAGGCCGCCGCCGGGGTCGCCGGCGTCATCAAGACGGTGCTGGCGATGCACCACGGACTGCTGCCGCGCACCCTGCACGCCGAACAGCCGTCGAGCCACGTCGACTGGTCGGCCGGCGAGGTGCGGCTGCTGACGGAGAACACCGCGTGGCCGCAGGCCGAGGGACGTCCGCGGCGGGCCGGCGTGTCGGCCTTCGGCGTGTCCGGCACCAACGCCCACGTGATCCTGGAACAGCCCGCTCCGCCGAAGCCCGCCCTTGAAGGAGCGGACCCCGGGCAGCCTCTCGCCGAAGCGCCCGCCGACGCCGCCGTTCCGGGCGACGCCCCCTCCGAGCCCACCACCGTGCTGCCCTGGATGGTCTCCGGGCGCAGCCGGAGCGCGCTGCGCGCCCAGGCCGCCCGGCTGGCCGACCACCTCGCCGACCGTCCCGGGGCGACGCCGGCCGACGTGGCCGCTTCCCTCGTCCGCACCCGCTCGGCCTTCGAGCACCGGGCCGTGGTCTGGGGCGCGGACCGCGAGACACTGCTGCGCGGTCTCCGGACGGTCGCGGACGGCGAGCCCGCCGACGGCGCCGTCATCGGCTCCGTGCTCCAGGACGGCCGTACGGCATTCCTGTTCGCCGGACAGGGCTCGCAACGGCTCGGCATGGGAGGGGAGTTGTACGCCGAGCACCCGGTCTTCGCCGATGCCTTCGACGCCGTGTGCGCCCACCTCGACACCGAACTGCCGTGCCCGTTGCGGGAGGTGGTGTTCGGTGACGACGCCGACCTGCTGAACCGGACGGAGTTCGCGCAGCCCGCTCTGTTCGCGCTGGAAGTGGCGCTGTTCCGGCTGCTGGAGTCGTGGGGTGTGCGTCCGGACGTGCTGCTCGGTCACTCGGTGGGCGAGTTGGCCGCCGCGCATGTGGCGGGGGTGTGGTCCCTGGCCGACGCGTGCCGTCTGGTGGCGGCGCGGGGCCGGCTGATGCAGGCGCTTCCGGCCGGTGGGGCGATGGTGTCGCTCCAGGCGTCCGAGGACGAGGTGCTGCCGCTGCTTTCGGGTCGGGACACCGAAGCCTCGATCGCCGCCGTCAACGGACCCCTGTCCGTGGTGGTCTCCGGCACCGAGGACGCGGTGCGCGAGGTCGCCGCCGCCGTCGAGGCGCTGGGCAGGCGCACCCGGCGGCTGCGCGTCAGCCACGCCTTCCACTCCCCGCTGATGGAACCGATGCTGGCCGGCTTCCGTGCCGTCGCCGAGAGCATCACCTACGAGGCTCCGGGCATCCCCGTCGTCTCCGACGTCACCGGCGCGCCCGCCACCGCCGAGGACCTCGTCTCCCCGGAGTACTGGGTGCGGCACCTGCGGGACGCGGTCCGCTTCGCCGACGGCGTCCGTACCCTCGCCGACCGCAACGTCACCCGTTTCCTCGAACTCGGCCCCGACAGCACCCTGACCACGCTCACCCGGTCCTGCCTGCCCACGGCGGACGGTCTGCAGGTGTCCGCGCTGCGGGACGACCGTCCCGAGCGGCGGACGCTGCTGACGGCCGTCTCCGCCCTGTTCACCCGGGGCGTCGACGTGGACTGGACGGCGGCCCTGCCGTCACTGTCCCGGGCGCCGCACGTCCCCTTGCCCACCTACGCCTTCCAGCGCAGGCGCTACTGGCTCGACGTGCCCGCTGCGGCGGGCGACGCCTCCTCGCTCGGTCTCGCCGCCACCGACCATCCGCTGCTCGCCGCCGCGGTGCCGGTCGCGGGCAGCGACGCGGTCGTGCTCACCGGACGGCTGTCCCTGCGCTCGCACCCCTGGCTGGCCGACCACCGGCTCGGCGGCGCGGCCGTGGTGCCCAGCACCGCCTTCCTGGAGCTCGCCGTCCGCGCGGGCGACCAGGTCGGCTGCGACGAGGTCCGCGAACTCGCCCTGGAGACGCCCCTGACGGTCCCCGAGCGCGGCGCGGTCCGACTCCAGGTCCGCATCGACGAGCCGGACGCCCGCGGCACCCGTGCCCTCTCCGTCTACTCGCGCCCCGACGACGCACGGTCCGACAGCGCCGGGTGGACCCGCCACGCGGGCGGCCTGCTCACGCCCGCCGGCCCCGCGCCGGCGGACCGGGCGGCCGACTTCGCCGACTTCGCCGTCTGGCCTCCGGCCGGAGCCGAACCGGTCGCCCTCGCCGACCTGTACGAACGGCTGGCCGCCGACGCCGGTCTGGAGTACGGCCCGGCGTTCCGCGCCCTCACCGCCGTATGGCGGCACGGTGACGCCGTGTACGCCGAGGTCGCCCTCGACGCGGAGGCACGCGAACAGGCGCGGCGCTACGGGCTGCACCCGGCCCTGCTGGACGCGGCACTGCATCCGCTGGGCCTCGGCCTGCCCGAAGGACTGGGCGAAGGGCTGCTGCTCTTCGCGTGGCAGCGTGCCACCCTCCTCGCCGACGGCGCCGCCACCCTGCGGGTCCGCCTGGCCCGGTGCGCCGAGGACGCGGTGACGCTCCGCGCCGCCGACGCCTCGGGGCAGCCGGTGCTCGCCATCGAGTCGCTGCGCCTGCGGCCCGCCCCCGGCGCGCCCACCGCGACGGAACTCGGCGACACCGGCCCCACCGCGGACCGTACGGACACGGATGCCGTGGTCGGCACCCGCGGGGACGCGGATGCCGCTGTCGGCGACGCCGCCGAGCCCGGCCGTCCCGCCGCCCCCGCCCGTGCCGTGCGCCGGCGCGCCGCCGACTCCGGTGCCGAGGCAGAGGAGGCGACCCTGCTGGACCGGCTCGCCGCCCGGTCCGCCGCCGAGCGCCGACGGGTGCTGCTCGACCGGGTGCGCCGCAAGGTGGCCGCCGTGCTGGACTACGTCGACGTCGACGAGGTCGAGCCCTCCCGCGTCTTCAAGGACCTCGGCTTCGCCTCCGTCACCGCCGTCGAACTGCGCAACCAGCTCAGCGCCGAACTGGGCGTCCTGCTGCCGGCCACCCTGGTCTTCGACCACCCGACACCGCTCGCGCTCGCCGCGCACCTCGACGAGGAACTCTTCGGCGCCCGGCCGGACGCGGCGGCGCCCACCGCCTCCCGCGCCCGGCTCGACGACGATCCGATCGTGGTCGTCGGCATGGCGTGCCGCTATCCCGGCGGCATCTCCAGCCCCGAGGAACTGTGGGACCTCGTCGCGCACCGCGGCGACGGCATCTCCCCGCTCCCCGCCGACCGCGGCTGGGACCTCGCGGCGCTCTACCACCCGGACCCGGACCACCCGGGCACCTGCTACGCCCGCGAGGGCGGCTTCCTGCACAACGCCAGCCACTTCGACCCCGGCTTCTTCGGCATCTCCCCGCGCGAGGCCCTGGCGATGGACCCCCAGCAGCGGCTGCTGCTGGAGACGTCCTGGGAGGCACTGGAGCGGGCGGGCATCGACCCGGCGTCCCGCCGCGGCAGCCTCACCGGCGTCTTCGCCGGCGTCACCTACCAGGACTACATCGGTATCCTCGGCGCCGCCAAGGAGAGCTTCGAGGGCTACATCGGCACCGGCAACTCGCCGAGCGTCCTGTCCGGCCGTATCGCCTACGCCCTGGGACTGGAGGGCCCGGCGCTGTCCGTCGACACCGCCTGCTCCTCGTCCCTGGTGGCCCTCCACCTCGCGGTGCAGTCGCTGCGGCAGGGCGAGTGCGACCTCGCGCTGGCCGGCGGCGTCACCGTCATGTCGACGCCGGGCTCCCTCATCGAGTTCAGCCGGCAGCGGGCGCTCGCCGAGGACGGCCGATGCAAGCCGTTCTCCGCGGACGCCGACGGGGCGAGCTGGGCCGAAGGCGTCGGCATGGTCGTGCTGGAGCGGCTGTCCGACGCCCGGCGCAGCGGACACCCCGTCCTCGCCGTCGTCCAGGGCAGCGCCCTCAACCAGGACGGCGCCTCCAACGGCCTGACCGCCCCCAACGGGCCCTCCCAGCAGCGGGTCATCCGCGCCGCCCTGGCCGGCGGCGGGCTCACCCCGGCCGACGTCGACGCGGTGGAGGCGCACGGCACCGGCACGACGCTGGGCGACCCGATCGAGGCGCAGGCGCTGATCGCCGTCTACGGCCAGGACCGTCCCGACGACCACCCCCTCTGGCTGGGCTCGCTGAAGTCCAACATCGGCCATTCCCAGGCCGCCGCCGGGGTCGGCGGCGTGATCAAGATGGTCATGGCCCTGCGCAACGGCCTGCTCCCCGCGACCCTGCACGCCGAGAACCCGACCCACGAGGTCGACTGGTCCGCCGGGACCGTACGGCTGCTCGATCAGCCGGTGCCGTGGCCGCGGACCGACCGGCCGCGCCGCGCGGGCGTCTCCTCGTTCGGCATGAGCGGCACCAACGCCCACGTCATCATCGAGCAGGCCCCCGACGACACGCCGCACGACACCGCCCCGCGCCCCGACGCGCCGGCACTCGACAGGGCCGGACAGGCCACGGCCGACGCCCTGCCGACGCCCGTCCTCGTTCCCCTCTCCGCCCGTACCGGCGACGGTCTGCGCGCCCAGGCCGGACGGCTCCTCGCCCACCTGCGCGCCCACCCCGGACTCGGCCACGCCGACCTGGGCCTGTCCCTGGCCACCACCCGCACCGCCTTCGAGCAGCGCGCGGTCGTGCTCGCCGCCGACGACCAGAGCCTGGAACGCGGGCTGCGCGACCTCGTCGAGGACGGCCTGGTCAGCGACGTCGTCCGCGGCCTCGACCGGCGCGGCACCGGACCCGTACTGGTCTTCCCCGGCCAGGGCGCCCAGTGGCCCGGCATGGGCCGGGAACTCCTCGACACCGCCCCCGAGTTCGCCCGCCGCGTCGCCGAGTGCGAGCAGGCGCTCACGCCGTACGTAGACTGGTCGCTGACGGCCGCCCTGCGCGGCGGCCCCGACGCCCCCGACCTCGACCGGGTGGACGTCGTCCAGCCCGTCCTGTGGGCCGTCATGGTCTCCCTCGCCCACCTGTGGCGCTCCTACGGCGTCGAGCCCGCCGCCGTCGTGGGCCACAGCCAGGGCGAGATCGCCGCGGCCGTCGTCGCCGGCGCCCTGTCCCTCGAGGACGGCGCCCGCGTCGCGGCCCTGCGGAGCAAGGCCATCACCGCCATCGCGGGCGACGGCGGCATGATGTCCGTCCCGCTCCCCGCCGACGAGGTGCGCACCCGGCTGGAGCCGTACGGCGACCGGCTCTCCGTGGCCGCCGTCAACGGCCCCGGCTCGGTCGTCGTATCCGGCGCCGCCGACGCCCTGGACGAGCTGTTCACCGCGCTGACCGCGGACGGCGTCCAGGCCCGCAAGGTCGCCGTGGACTACGGCAGCCACTCCGCACACGTCGAACCCGTGCGCGAACAGATCCTCGACACACTCGCCGGACTCCGGCCGACGCCCGCCGAGATCCCCTTCCGTTCCTCGGTGACCGGCGACTGGCTGGACGACGACACCGTCCTGGACGCCGCCTACTGGTACACCAGCCTGCGGGAGACCGTCCGCTTCGAGGAGGCGGTCCGCGGCCTGCTCGCCGCCGGGCACCGTGCCTTCATCGAGGTCGGACCGCACCCCGTCGTCGCCTTCGGCCTCCGGGAGACCGTCGAGGACACCGGCGCCGACGCCGTCGTCCTCGGCACGCTCCGCCGCGACCAGGGAGGCCTGGACCGCTTCCTGACCTCCCTCGCCGAGGCCCACGTCCAGGGCGTCGCCGTCGACTGGCCCAGCGTCTTCGCCGGGACCGGCGCCCGCCGCGTCGACCTGCCGACGTACGCCTTCCAGCGGCTGCGGTTCTGGCCCGAACTGCGGGACGCGGACACCGTCGCCGAGGACGGCACGACGGTCTCCGACGAGGTGGAGAGCCGCTTCTGGCGGACCGTGGAGGAGGAAGACCTCACCTCGCTCGCCGCCACCCTCGACCTCGGCGGGGACACCCCGCTGCGCGAGGTGCTGCCCGCGCTGTCCGCCTGGCGGCGCAGCAGCAAGGAGCAGTCCACCGTCGACAGCTGGCGCTACACCGTCGGCTGGACCCCGCTCACCCAGGACACCGCGGCCGCGCCCCCGTCCGGCACCTGGCTGCTGGTCGTCCCCGGCGCCGGCCACGCCCTGGCGGACGCCACCCGGCGCACCCTGGCCGACCACCGCGTCCCCGTCCGCGTCGTGACCGTCGACGGCGCCGGCCCCGACGCCGACCGCGAGGGCCTGGCCGGCCTGTTGACCGCGGCGCTCGCCGCCACGGACGGCGAACCCGCCGTGGACCCGGCCGACCTCGGCGGAGTGCTCTCGCTGCTCGCCCTGGACGAGACCCCGCACCCCGGGCACCCGTCGGTGCCCGCCGGACTCGCCGGCACGCTCACGCTCCTTCAGGCCCTCGGCGACCTCGGCGTCAGCGCCCCCCTGTGGTGCGCCACCAGCGGTGCCGTCGCCGTCACCGCCTCGGAGACCGTGTCCGGCGCACACCAGGCCCTCGTCTGGGGCTTCGGCCGGGTCGCCGCCCTCGAACACTCCGACCGCTGGGGCGGCCTGATCGACCTGCCCGCCACCCTCGACCGCAGGGCGGGCGACCGGCTGTGCGCCCTGCTCGCCCGGCCCGACGGCGAGGACCAGACCGCCGTCCGCGCCTCCGGCACCTACGGCCGCCGCCTGCTGCGCGCCCCGCTCGACGGCGCCACACCGCCCGGCGACAGCTGGCGCCCGCGCGGCACCGTGCTGATCACCGGCGGCACCGGCGCGGTCGGCGGACACATCTCCCGCTGGCTCGCCTCCCTCGGCACCGACCACCTGCTGCTCACCAGCCGCCGGGGCGCCGAAGCGCCCGGCGCCGCCGAACTGTCGGCGGAACTGACCGCCCTCGGCGCCGGCCGCGTCACCCTCGCCGCCTGCGACGTCGCCGACCGTGACGCCCTGCGCGAGCTGATCGACGCGATCCCCGAGGAACACCCGCTCGACGCCGTGCTGCACATCGCCGGCTCCCTCGACGACGGCGTCATCGACGCCCTCGACCCCGGCCGGATGCACCCCGTGCTGCGCACCAAGGCCACCGCGGCCGTGAACCTGCACGAACTGACCACCGGTCTCGACCTGTCCGCCTTCGTCCTGTTCTCCTCGACGTCCGGCACCATCAGCGGCCCCGGCCTCGGCAACTACGCCCCCGGCAACGCCTTTCTGGACGCCCTCGCCCAGCAGCGCCGCGCTCTCGGCCTGCCCGCCACGGCCGTCGCCTGGGGCCACTGGGCCGACGGCGGCATGGGAGACGGCGCGGTCGGCGACCGCCTGCGCCGCTACGGCGTGTACGACATGCGGCCCGAACTGGCCTGCCAGGCCCTCCAGCAGGCGCTCGACCACGGCGAGACCTACCTCGCGGTGACCGACATCGGCTGGGAACGGTTCGCGCCCGCCTTCACCGGCTCCCGGCCCAGCGCGCTCCTGCGCGAACTGGCCGACGCCCAGCGCGTTCTCGCACCGGTGCGCGACGCCGCCTCCGGCCGGACGGCCGGCGACTCCTTCGGCGAGGGCTCCGACGGCGACCAGTCCGCGCTCCGCCGCCACCTGGCCACGCTCGCCGCCGACGAACGGCCGGACGCCGTCCTCGACGTCGTCCGCGGCTATGTGGCCACCGTGCTCGGCTACCCCGGCCCCGAGGCGGTCGAGCCGACCCGCGCCTTCAGCGACCTCGGCTTCGACTCGCTCAGCGCCGTCGAACTGCGCAACGGCATGAACAAGATCACCGGGATGCGGCTGCCGGCCACCCTGGTCTTCGACTACCCCAACTGCGCCGAACTCGCCAGGATGCTGCTCGGCGAACTCGGCACGGCCTCCGAGGACGACCGCCTGCCCGCCACCGCGCGGCCCGCGGCCGACTCGGCCTCCCTCACCGACGACCCGATCGTCATCACCGCGATGAGCTGCCGTTTCCCCGGCGGGGCCGACACCCCCGAGGACTACTGGCGCCTGCTCGCCGACGGCACCGACGCCATCGCCCCCTTCCCGGCCGACCGCGGCTGGGACGTCGACGGCCTCTACCACCCCGACCCCGACCACCCCGGCACCTGCACCGCCCGCGAAGGCGGATTCCTGCGGGACATGGCCGCGTTCGACCCCGCCTTCTTCGGCGTCTCGCCGCGTGAGGCGCTGGCGATGGATCCGCAGCAGCGGTTGCTGCTGGAGCTGGCGTGGGAGGCGTTCGAGCGGGCGGGCATCGACCCGACGACCCTGCGCGGCTCGCGCACCGGCGTCTTCGCCGGCACCAACGGCAACGACTACACGCCCCTGCTCGTCGCCTCCGGCGAGGACGTCGGCGGCCACCTCGGAACCGGAAACGCGGCGAGCATCGTCTCCGGCCGGGTGTCCTACACCCTCGGTCTGGAAGGACCCGCGGTGACGGTGGACACGGCCTGCTCCGCCGCCCTCGTCGCCCTGCATCTGGCGGTGCAGGCGTTGCGGGCGGGTGAGTGCGATCTGGCGTTGGCCGGTGGTGTGACGGTGATGTCGACGCCGGGGCTGTTCCTGGACTTCAGCCGGCAGCGGGGGCTGGCGGCGGACGGCCGGTGCAAGGCGTTCTCGGACGCGGCGGACGGGGCCGGGTTCTCCGAGGGTGCGGGTCTGGTGTTGGTGGAGCGGTTGTCGGACGCGCGGTCGGCCGGGCGTCCGGTGCTGGCGGTGGTGGCGGGTTCGGCCGTCAATCAGGATGGTGCGTCCAATGGTCTGACGGCGCCGAACGGGCCTTCGCAGCAGCGGGTGATCCGTCAGGCGCTGGCGGGGGCCGGGTTGCGGCCGTCGGATGTGGATGCGGTGGAGGCGCACGGTACGGGTACGGCGCTGGGTGATCCGATCGAGGCGCAGGCGATCCTGGCCGCTTACGGTCAGGATCGTGAACGGCCCCTGCTGCTGGGCTCGGTGAAATCGAACATCGGTCATACCCAGGCCGCCGCGGGTGTCGCCGGTCTGATCAAGATGGTGCTGGCGCTGCGGCACGGCGTGCTGCCGCGCACCCTGCACGCGGACGAGGCCTCGTCCCACGTCGACTGGACGGCCGGAGCGGTCGAACTGCTCACGGACAGCGCCGACTGGCCGCACGTCGAGGGCAGGACGCGCCGCGCCGGTGTGTCGTCCTTCGGTCTGAGCGGCACGAACGCGCATGTGGTGCTGGAGGAGGCGCCGGCCGATCCGGAGTCACAGCCGCACGGGGTGAGCGGGGCTGTGGTGCCGTGGGTGGTGTCGGGCCGTACGGGTGCGGCGCTGCGGGCCCAGGCGGGCCGGCTGGCGCGGTTCGTGGCCGCCGACGAGCGGACCGCCGAAGCTGAGGTCGCCGCCTCTCTCGTGCGGTCGCGGGCTCTGTTCGAGCACCGGGCGGTGGTCTGGGGTACGGAGCGTGCGGAGCTGGTGCGGGCGCTGGAGGCGGTGGCTTGCGGCGAGGAGGCGGTGAACGCCGCGACGGGCACGGTACGGCGTGACGCGCGCACGGCGTTCCTGTTCGCCGGTCAGGGTTCCCAGCGCCTCGGTATGGGCCGGGAGTTGTACGACGCGTATCCGGTGTTCGCGGATGCCTTCGACGCGGTGGACGCGGAACTGCCCTTCAGCCTGCGGGAGGTGGTGTTCGGCGAGGACGCCGACCTGCTGAACCGCACGGAGTTCACCCAGCCCGCCCTGTTCGCGCTGGAAGTGGCGCTGTTCCGGCTGCTGGAGTCGTGGGGTGTGCGCCCGGATGTCCTTGCCGGGCATTCCATCGGTGAGATCGCGGCAGCGCACGTCGCCGGGGTCTGGTCGTTGGAGGACGCGTGTCGTCTCGTGGTGGCGCGGGGTCGGCTGATGCAGGCTCTGCCGTCCGGGGGTGCGATGGTGGCGCTCCAGGCCGCCGAGGACGAGGTGCTGCCCCTTCTCGGTGACGAGGTCGGGATTGCGGCGGTCAACGGTCCCCGGGCCGTTGTCGTCGCGGGCGCCTCGCAGGCCGTCGAGGAGATCGCCGCCCGCTTCCGTGCTCAGGGCCGCAAGGTCACCGCGCTGCGGGTCAGCCACGCCTTCCACTCGCCGCTGATGGAGCCCATGCTCGCCGACTTCCGCAAGGTCGCGGAGAGTCTGACGTACGAGCGGCCGAAGCTGCCGTTCGTCTCCACGGTGACCGGAACCGCCGCCACCCCCGAGGAACTGATGTCGCCGGACTACTGGGTGCGGCACGTACGCCGCCCGGTGCGTTTCGCCGACGCCGTGCGCGCCCTCGCCGGGCAGGGTGTCGGCCGTTTCGCCGAGCTCGGTCCGGACGGCACCCTCACCGCCCTCGCCCAGGCTTCCCTCGACGACACCGAGGGCACGGTCCTCGTGCCCCTGCTGCGCAAGGACCGGCCCGAGGCGCCGACCGCCCTCGCCGCCCTCGCCACCGTATTCGTCCACGGGGCCGACGCCGACTGGCGACCCCTCACCGGCGGCGACCGGGTTCGCAACTCGGACCTGCCGACGTACGCCTTCCAACGCCGCCGTTACTGGCCCGACTTCACCGGCGTCACGCTGGGCGACCTCGGTTCCGCCGGTGTCGGTTCGGCGGACCATCCGCTGCTCGGCGGCGCGGTGCGGGTGGCCGGCAGCGAGGAGGTGCTGTTCACCGGGCGGCTCTCGCTCAGGACGCACCCATGGCTGCGCGACCACGCCGTCACGGGCACGGTCCTCTTCCCGGGCACCGGGTTCCTCGAACTCGCCCTGTGTGCCGCCGGACAGCTCGGCTACGACCGCGTCGAGGAACTGACCATCGCCGCCCCCCTGATCGTGCCCGAGCGCACCGGACGGCTGGTCCAGGTCCGCGTGGGCGCACCCGACGAGTCGCACACGCGCACCCTGGAGGTGTACTCCCGGGCCGAGGACGCGCTCGACACCGACCCGTGGACGCTGAACGCCAGCGGCTCGCTCACCGCCGACCCGGCGCCCGCCGACCCGACGGCCCCCGACCTGACCGCATGGCCGCCGCCGAACGCCGAGGCCGTCCCCATGGAGGGCTTCTACGACCGCTTCGCCGAGGCGGGCTTCGCCTACGGGCCGGTGTTCCAGGGGCTGCGCGCGGTCTGGCGACGCGGCGAGGAGGTCTTCGCCGAGGTCGGACTGCCCGACCGGCACGAGCGGCTCGCGGGTGGCTTCGGTGTCCACCCGGCGCTCCTGGACTCCGCCCTGCACGCGATGATGTTCGTGTCGCTGGCCGATGCCGACGGGGGACGGCTGCCGTTCTCGTGGAGCGGCGTGTCGCTGCGTGCCTCCGGCGCGCGGGCCCTGCGCGTCCGCATGGTGCAGGCGGGGCCGGAAGCCGTCGCCCTGCACCTGGCCGACCCGGCGGGTGGCGAGGTCGCCTCCGTGGAGTCGCTGCTGCTGCGCCAGGTCTCCGGCGACCTCGCCGCGCACGCCGATGCCGAAGGCCACCGCGAAGGTCTGTTCCAGGTGGGCTGGACGAAGGTGGCGACGCCCGAGCGGAGCGCGTTCTCGCCCGGCGCCCTCGTGGCGATCGGTGCCGTCGGCCCCGCGCCCGGCGTGGAGTCGTACCCGGGCCTGGCCGAGCTGCCCGCCGCTGTCCCCGCGACCGTCCTGTTCGCCGCGGGTCGCGGCCTGAGCGGCGCGGACGGCGACATGGCGGCCGCGGCGCGCGCCGCCACCGGCCGTGTCCTGGACGCCGTACGGTCCTGGCTCGCCGACGAGCGCTTCGAGGACTCCCGTCTGGTGATCCTCACCGAGGGCGCGGTCGCGCTCGACGCACACGCTCCCGATCCCGCCCTGGCGGCGGTGTGGGGCCTGGTCCGGGCCGCGCGCGCCGAGGCGCCCGACCGGTTCGCGCTGGTCGACACGGACGGCACCGAAGCCTCCCACGCCGTGCTCGCGCAGGCCCTGGCCTGCGGGGAGCCGGAGCTCGCGCTCCGCGACGGCGTGGCCCACGCGCCGCGTCTCGACCGGGTCCCCGCAGGCGGCGCGCTCACCGTCCCGGCGGGCGAACCGGCCTGGCACCTGGACAGCGTGGAGAAGGGCACCCTGGACAACCTGGCCCTGGCCCCCTTCCCCGAGGCCACCGCCCAGTTGACGCAAGGACAGGTCCGTATCGCCGTACGCGCGGCGGGGGTCAACTTCCGCGACGTGCTCAACGCGCTCGGCATGTACCCGGGCGAGGCGGGTCTGCTCGGCGGTGAGGGCGCGGGTGTGGTGACCGAGGTCGGCCCGGGTGTGCCGGAACTGGCCGTCGGTGACCGGGTGTTCGGCATGTTCCCCGGTTCCTTCGGACCGGTGGCGGTGGCGGACGCCCGGACGGTGGCCCGGATCCCGGCCGGCTGGACGTTCGCGCAGGCGGCGTCGGTGCCGATCGTGTTCCTGACGGCGTACTACGCGCTGACCGAGCTGGGCGCCGTGCGGCCGGGGGAGTCGGTGCTGGTGCACGCGGCGGCCGGCGGCGTGGGCATGGCCGCCGTACAGCTGGCACGGCATCTGGGCGCCGAGGTGTTCGGCACGGCGAGTGCCGGCAAGTGGGACACGCTGCGGGAGCTGGGCCTGGACGACACACACCTCGCCTCGTCCCGCGACACCGGGTTCGAGACGGCGTTCCTGGCGGCGACCGGTGGTCGTGGCGTGGACGTCGTACTCGACTCGCTGGCCGGTGAGTTCGTGGACGCCTCGCTGCGGCTGCTGCCGCACGGCGGCCGGTTCCTGGAGATGGGCAAGACCGATGTCCGGGATGCCGAGGCGGTGGCCGCCGAGCACTCCGGTGTGACGTACCGGGCGTTCGATCTGTGGGACGCAGGTCCCGAGCGGATCGGCCGGATGCTCGCCGAGCTGGTGGCCCTCTTCGAAGCGGACGTCCTACGGCCCCTTCCCGTCACCTGCTGGGACGTGCGCCAGGCCCCGGAGGCGTTCCGGTACCTCTCGCAGGCCCGGCACGTGGGCAAGGTGGTCCTCACGGTCCCGGCGCCCCTGGACCGGGACGGCACGGTGCTGGTGACCGGGGGCACGGGTGGCCTGGGCGCGCTGGTGGCCCGCCACCTGGTGACCCGGCACGGCATACGGCGACTGCTGCTGGCCGGCCGCCGTGGCCTCGAAGCGCCGGGCGCACCCGAACTCGTCGCGGAACTCGCTGATTTGGGCGCCGAGGTCGAGGTCGTCGCCCTGGACGTCGCCGACCGGGACCAGCTCGCCGCCGTGCTGGACGCCCTCCCCGCCGGGCATCCGTTGACCGCCGTCGTCCACACCGCGGGCGTCGTCGACGACGGTGTCGTCGCCTCCCTCACCCCGGAGCGTCTGGCCGGCGTCATGCGGCCGAAGGCGGACGCGGTGGCGCACCTGCACGAGCTGACCCGCGGCGCGGACCTGTCGGCGTTCGTGGTCTTCTCCTCGGTGGCCGCCACCTTCGGCAGCGCGGGCCAGGCCAACTACGCCGCCGCGAACGCCTTCCTCGACGCCTTCGCCGCTCACCGCCGTGCCTCGGGGCTGCCCGCGGTGTCCCTCGCCTGGGGCCCGTGGGCGCCCGGTACGGGCATGACCGCCGAGCTGACCGAGGCGGACCTGCGGCGCATGGCACGCGGTGGTATGCGACCGCTCACCGTCGATCAGGGACTCGAACTCCTCGACACGGCCGGGCTGGTGCCCGGCACGGCACCCGCGCACCGGTCGCTCCTGCTGCCGGTGAACCTGGACCTCCAGGCGCTGCGGGCCCACGCCGAGGCCGTACCGCCGCTGCTGCGCGGCCTGGTGCGGGCACCGGCGCGACGGGCGGCGGACACGGCGGCCGGGTCCGGCGCCGAGCGGCAGGATCTCGGTGCCGTTCTGGCGGCGCTCGCGCCGGCCGACCGGGAGCAGCATCTCGTCGACCTGGTCTGCGCCCAGGCGGCGGCGACCCTCGGGCACGCCTCGGCGGACGAGATCGAGCCGGATCAGGCGTTCAAGGAGCTGGGCTTCGACTCGCTCACCGCCGTCGAACTGCGCAACCGGCTCAACGCCGCCACCAGGCTCCGGCTCCCGGCGACCCTGGTGTTCGACCACCCGACGCCGACGGCGCTGGCGGGACATCTGCTTGAGGAGATCACCCTGCCGGAGGCGTCCGGCACGGGGGCGGGCGAGAGCCCGGGCGCGGCCGTGCCAGCGGCGCCGCTCCTGGTCGAACTGGACCGGCTGGAGGCCGCGCTCGGCGCCGCCGCGGTCGGCGGGGACGACCACGCGACGATCACTTCCCGGCTGCAGAGGCTGACGGCGAAGTGGCAGGAGAGGACCACGCAGGGCGGCGGTGCCGGACACGACAACGGCACCGGCTCCGGGGGTCCCGGAGCGGCTCCCGCCGACGACGACGGGGCGCTGGACTCCGTCGAGACGGCGGACGAGCTGTTCGACCTGATCGACAAAGAACTCGGGATGTCGTGATCAGCCGCGGGAAACCGTCGGCATCGGCTCAGGGATGTGGCGTTGGTGGCTGAAGACGACAAGACGGACGACAAGTACGTCGAGTACCTCAAGCGGTTGACCGCCGAACTGCGGCAGACCCGCCGGCAGTTGCGGGACGCGGAGGCACGCGACCGGGAGCCGGTCGCGATCGTGGCGATGAGCTGCCGCTACCCCGGCGGGGTGGACAGCCCGGAAGAGCTGTGGCGGCTCGTCGACGAGGGCGGGGACGCCATCTCCGGGTTCCCCGCCGACCGCGGCTGGGACGTCGAGGCGGGCTACGACCCCGACCCCGACCACCCCGGCACCTTCTACGCGCTCGGCGGCGGCTTCCTGCACGAGGCGTCCCGGTTCGACGCGGACTTCTTCGGGATCTCGCCGCGCGAGGCGCTGGCGATGGACCCGCAGCAGCGGTTGCTGCTGGAGATCTCCTGGGAGGCGTTCGAGCGGGCCGGGATCGCCCCCGGCTCGGTGCGCGGCAGCAGCACCGGCGTCTTCGTCGGCGCCGCCACCTCCGGATACGGCGCCGGCGTGAGCGAGTTCCCCGAGGGCGTGCAGGGCCTGCTGCTCGCGGGCAACGCCACCTCGGTCGCCTCCGGCCGCATCGCCTACACCCTGGGGCTGGAAGGGCCGACCGTCACCGTCGACACGGCCTGCTCCTCCTCGCTCGTCGCCCTGCACTGGGCGTGCCAGGCGCTGCGCCGCGGCGAGTGCGACCTGGCGCTCGCGGGCGGCGTGGCCGTGATGGCCACCCCCGCGATGTTCTACGAGTTCAGCCGCCAGCGCGGACTGGCCGCCGACGGCCGCTGCAAGGCCTTCTCCGACGACGCCGACGGCACCGGCTGGGCCGAGGGCGCCGGCATGCTGCTCGTGGAGCGGCTCTCCGACGCCCGCCGGCTCGGCCACCCCGTCCTGGCCGTGGTCCGCGGCACGGCGATCAACTCCGACGGCGCCTCCAACGGCCTCACCGCCCCCAACGGCCCCGCCCAGCAGCGGGTCATCCGCGCGGCCCTCGCCAACGCGGGACTCGCCCCCGCCGAGGTGGACGCCGTCGACGCGCACGGCACCGGCACCTCGCTCGGCGACCCCATCGAGGCCCAGGCCCTCCTCGCCGCGTACGGCCAGGACCGCGAACAGCCGCTGTGGCTGGGCTCCTTGAAGTCGAACATCGGGCACACCCAGTCGGCCGCCGGCGTCGGCAGCATCATCAAAATGGTCGAGGCGATGCGGCACGGCGTGCTGCCGCGCACCCTGCACGTCTCCGAGCCGTCCCGGCACGTCGACTGGTCGGCCGGGGCCGTACGCCTGCTCACCGAACCGGTCGACTGGCCGGCGGCGGGCCGCCCGCGCCGCGCCGGTGTGTCGTCGTTCGGCATCAGCGGCACCAACGCGCACGCCGTCATCGAGCAGGCCCCCACCGCCGAACCGGCGGACCCCGCCGCGCAGCCGGCCGCCCCCGCCGCCGAGCCACGGACCCTGCCCGTCGTACCGTGGCCGGTGTCCGCCCGCAGCGAGGAGGCGGTCCGGGCGCAGGCCGCCCGGCTCCTGGCCCGGCTGCGGGACCGGACCGAGCCGCCGCGCCCCCTGGACGTCGGCCACGCGCTCTCCACCACCCGGGCCGCCCTGGAGCACCGGGCGGTCGTCCTCGCCACCGACCACGACAGCGCCGTACGGGAACTGGCCGCGCTCGCCGAGGGCTCCGCGGGCCCCGCGACCGTCCGGGGCCGCACCACGCGCGGCGCCACCGCCTTCCTGTTCGCCGGGCAGGGCTCCCAACGGCCCGGTATGGGCCGCGAACTGTACGACACCCACCCCGTCTTCGCCGCCGCGTTCGACGCAGTCGACGCCGAACTGCCCTTCGACCTGCGGCAGATCGTCTTCGGCGACGACGCGGACCGGCTCCACCGCACCGCGTACGCGCAGCCCGCCCTGTTCGCGCTCGAAGTCGCCCTGTACCGGCTGCTGGAGTCCTGGGGCGTCACCGCGAAGTTCCTGCTGGGCCACTCCGTCGGCGAGCTGGCGGCCGCCCATGTCGCCGGCGTGTGGTCCCTCGCGGACGCCTGCCGGCTGGTCGTGGCACGCGGCCGTCTGATGCAGGCACTGCCGGAGGGCGGCACGATGGCCGCGCTCCAGGCGACCGAGGAGGAGGTGCTGCCCCTGCTGAACGACCGGGTCGGCATCGCCGCCGTCAACGGCCCCCGCGCGGTGGTGATCTCCGGCGCGGCGGACGCCGTGGAGGAGACGGCCGCGCACTTCCGCGCCCTGGACCGCAAGGTGACGGCCCTGCGGGTCAGCCACGCCTTCCACTCCCCGCTGATGGAGCCGATGCTCCAGGAGTTCCGCGAGGTCGCCGAGACCCTCACCTACCACCCGCCCCGCCTGACGCTCGTCTCCGGCGTGACCGGCGAGACCGCCCGCCCGGCCGACCTGTGCTCGCCGGACTACTGGGTCCGGCACGTGCGTGAGCCCGTCCGGTTCGCCGACGGCATACGGCTGCTGGCGAAGCGCCGGGTGGCCCGCTGTGTCGAGCTGGGCCCCGACGGCACCCTCACCGCCCTCGCCCAGGACTGCTTCGAGGGCGACCCGCCGTTCGCCGTGCCCAGCCTGCGCAAGGACCGGCCCGAGCCCGCCGCCGTGATGGCCGCGGTCGCCGGCGCCTTCGCCCACGGCGCACCGGTCGACTGGCCGGCCGTCTTCGCGGGGACCGGCGCCCGGAGCGTGGACCTGCCGACGTACGCCTTCCGCCGTGAACGGTACTGGCTGGAGCCCACCCCGCCCGGCGCGGCGACCGCCGGCGACACCGGCGGCGGGGACGCGGGCTTCTGGACGGCCGTGGAGGACGAGGACATCGCCGCCCTCGCCGACACCCTGGACGTCGACGAAGGGCTCGTGCGTCCCCTCGTACCCGCCCTGTCGTCCTGGTGGCGGGGCAGGCGTGAGCTCGGCCGGGTGGACGGGCTGCGCTACCGCGTCGCCTGGCAGCCCCTCGACCCGACCGCCGGTGGCCCGCTCACCGGCCGCTGGCTCGTCGCCGCCCCCGCCGGGGTGGCCGACGGCTCCCCGGCGGCCGTCGTGACCGAGGCGCTGCGGGCGGGCGGAGCCGAGCCCGTGCTGTGGGAGTACGCCCCCGACGAGGAGCGCGCCGCGCTGGCCGCCCGGCTCGCCGGCCTCGGCACCTTCACGGGCGTCCTCGCCCTGGCCGCCGACGAAGACCCCACCGGCGACGGGCAGCGGTCCTCGGCGGATGCGCTCCTGCGCACCGTCCGGCTGACGCAGGCGCTCGGCGACGCCGAGGTGACCGCACCGCTGTGGCTCGCCACCCGCGGCGCGGTGGCCACCGCACGCTCCGACGCCGCCCCCGAGCCGGCGCAGGCCGCGCTCTGGGGCCTGGGCCGGGTGGCCGCACTGGAATCGGCCGGCCGGTGGGGCGGCCTCGTCGACCTGCCGCCGACCGTCGACCGGCGGGCCGCCGCCCGGCTCGCCGCGGTGCTGGCCCACCCCGGCGACGAGGACCAGCTCGCGGTCCGTGCCTCCGGAGTCTTCGTACGACGCCTGCTGCACGCCGACGACCCGGCCGCCCCCCAGCACGGAGGGAGCGGCTGGCGGCCCCGCGGCACCGTCCTGATCACCGGCGGCACCGGCGCGCTGGGCGCCCGGGTCGCCCGCTGGGCCGCCGAGCAGGGCGCGGAGCACCTCGTGCTGACCGGCCGCCGCGGTCCCGACGCACCCGGTGCCGCCGAGCTCACGCACACGCTCACCGCACTCGGCGCCCGCGTGACCGTCGAGGCCTGCGACATCGCCGACCGTGCCGCCGTCGAAGAGCTGCTCGCCCGGCACACCGTGGACGCCGTCGTCCACGCGGCCGGCGTCACCGACACCCGCCCGCTGCCCGACCTCGACGCCGACCGCCTGCACTCCGTCCTCGCCGCCAAGGCGGACGGCGCCGCCCACCTCGACGCGGTGCTGCGCGCCCAGGGCGACCGCCCGCTCGACGCGTTCGTGCTGTTCTCCTCCATCGCCGGCGTCTGGGGCAGCGGAGGCCAGAGCGCCTACGCCGCCGCCAACGCCTACCTCGACGGCCTGGCCGAACAGCGGCGCGCCCGCGGCGCCACCGCCGTCTCCGTCGCCTGGGGCCCCTGGGCCGAGGGCGGCATGGCCGCGGAGGGCGACGCCGAGGAGTACCTGCGACGACGCGGTCTCACCGCCCTCGACCCCGACACCGCGCTCGCCGCGCTGCGCCGCGTCCTGCAGCAGGACGTCACCGGTCAGGTCGTCGCCGACGTCGACTGGTCCCGGTTCGCCCCCGGCTTCACCAGCACCCGTCCCAGCCCCCTGCTCACCGACCTGCCCGAGGCACGGGCCGCGCTGCACGCCGCCCAGGCCCCCGCGGACGACGACGGAGCGGGCGCGGCCCTGCGTGCCCGCCTCGCGGGCCACCCGGCCGCCGAACGCGTCCGCGCACTCCTGGACCTGGTCCGCACCCACGCCGCCGCCGTCCTCGGCCACACCGACGCGGGGCTGCTGGAGACCCGGCGCGCCTTCCGCGACTCCGGCTTCGACTCCCTCACCGCCGTCGAACTGCGCAACCGCCTCGCCGCCGGGACCGGCCTGGCCCTGCCCGCCACGCTCGTCTTCGACCACCCCACCCCCGTCGACCTCGCCGCCTTCGTGCACGGCGAACTGTTCGACGACTCCCCGTCCGCACACCCCGACGGCACGGGGGGCGCGGCACGCGGGGACCGCGCGGCCGACGACCCGATCGTCGTCGTCGGCATGGGCTGCCGCCTGCCCGGCGACGTGACCGGCCCGGACGACCTGTGGGAGCTGGTCGCCGCCGGACGGGACGCGATCAGCGAGTTCCCCACCGACCGAGGCTGGGACCTCGACGCGCTCTACCACCCCGAACCGGGCCGACCCGGCACCAGCTACACCCGGCACGGCGGATTCCTCACCGGCGTCGGCGCCTTCGACCCCGCCTTCTTCGGCATCTCGCCGCGCGAGGCCGTCGCCATGGACCCGCAGCAGCGGCTGCTGCTGGAGACCTCGTGGGAGGCGCTGGAACGCGCCGCCATCGCCCCGGGCGCCCTGCGCGGCAGCCGCACCGGCGTGTTCATGGGCTCCAACGGCCAGGACTATCCCGCCCTGCTGCTCAGCACACCCGACGCCGGAGACGGCTACCTCGGCACGGGCAACGCCGCCGCCGTGGTCTCCGGCCGTATCGCCTACGTCCTCGGCCTCGAAGGACCGACCCTCACCGTCGACACGGCCTGCTCGTCCTCCCTGGTCGCCCTCCACCTCGCCGTGCAGTCGCTGCGGGCGGGCGAGTGCGACCTCGCGCTGGCGGGCGGCGTCACCGTCATGTCCACCCCGGGCGCCTTCCTGGAGTTCAGCCGCCAGCGCGGCCTCGCCGCGGACGGCCGCTGCAAGGCCTTCTCCGACGACGCCGACGGCACCGGCTGGGCCGAGGGCGTGGGCGTGCTCGTCGTCGAGCGGCTCTCCGACGCCCGCCGAAGCGGACATCCGGTACTCGCCGTGGTCGCCGGTTCCGCCGTCAACCAGGACGGCGCCTCCAACGGCCTCACCGCCCCCAACGGCCCCGCCCAGCAGCGCGTCATCCGTGCCGCCCTCGCCGACGCGGGCCTCGCCCCGGCCGACGTGGACGCGGTCGAGGCGCACGGCACCGGGACGACACTGGGCGACCCCATCGAGGCCCAGGCCCTCCTCGCCGCCTACGGCCAGGACCGCGAACAGCCGCTGATGCTCGGCTCGTTGAAGTCCAACCTCGGACACACCCAGGCCGCCGCCGGCGTCGCCGGTGTCATCAAGATGGTGCTGGCCATGCGGCACGGCCGGCTCCCGGCCACCCTGCACGCCGACACCCCCAGCACCCACGTCGACTGGTCGACGGGCGCCGTGGAACTCCTCACCGAGACCACGCGGTGGCCCGGCGGCGACCGGCCGCGCCGCGCGGGAATCTCCGCGTTCGGCGTCTCCGGCACCAACGCCCACGTCATCGTCGAACAGCCCCGGGACGACCAGCCGTCGGCCGCCGACGCACAGCCGCACGAGACCGCGCCGAAGGGAACAGGGACGGGCGGCCCGCTGCCCTGGGTGCTCTCCGGCGCGTCCGAGGACGCCCTGCGCGCACAGGCCGTACGACTCCTCGCCCACGCCGACGCCCGGCCCGGGCTCACCGCCGCGGGCCTCGGCCTCTCCCTCGCCACCACCCGTACCGCGCTCGACCACCGCGCCGTGATCCTGGGCGGAGACCGCGCGGAACTGGTCTCCGCGCTCACCTCCCTGACCCTGGGCGAGTCCGCCGCCGACGTGGTCACCGGCCGCGCGCGGGCCGACGGCCGGACCGCGTTCCTCTTCGCGGGACAGGGAGCACAACGGCTCGGCATGGGGCGTGAGGCGTACGAGGCCCACCCTGTCTTCGCGGACGCCTTCGACGCCGTGTGCGCGCAGGTCGACGCGGAACTGCCGCGCCCGCTGCGGGAGATGGTCTTCGGCGGAGACGCCGAGCTGCTGAACCGCACGGAGTTCACCCAGCCTGCCCTGTTCGCCCTCGAAGTGGCGCTGTTCCGGCTGCTGGAGTCGTGGGGTGTGCGCCCGGATGTCCTCGCAGGGCATTCGATCGGTGAGATCGCCGCGGCGCACGTCGCCGGGGTCTGGTCGCTGGCGGATGCGTGTCGTCTGGTGGTGGCGCGGGGCCGGCTGATGCAGGCTCTGCCGTGCGGGGGTGCGATGGTGGCGCTCCAGGCCGCCGAGGACGAGGTGCTGCCCCTCCTCGGTGACGAGGTGGGGATCGCGGCGGTCAACGGTCCCCGGGCCGTTGTCGTCGCGGGCGCCTCGCAGGCCGTCGAGGAGATCGCCGCCCGCTTCCGCGCCCAGGACCGCAAGGTCACCGCGCTGCGGGTCAGTCACGCCTTCCACTCGCCGCTGATGGAGCCGATGCTCGCCGACTTCCGCAAGGTCGCCGAGAGTCTGACGTACGAGCCGCCCCTCCTGCCCGTCGTCTCGACGGTCACCGGTGCGGCCGCCGCGGCCGAGGAGTTGTGCTCCCCGGAGTACTGGGTCCGCCATGTCCGCCGGTCGGTCCGCTTCGCCGACGCCGTCGCCGCCCTGGAGGCCGAGGGCGTCACCCGGTTCCTGGAACTGGGCCCGGACGGCACCCTCACCGCCCTGGCCCACGGCTCGCTCACCGAGGGCGAACCGGTCGCCGTCCCTGCCCTGCGCCCCGACCGCCCCGAGACCGCGACCCTGCTCGCGGCGACCGCGACGCTCTTCGCCCACGGCGCCGACGTCGACTGGTCCGCGTTCTTCCCGGCCGAGCGTCCCGTCGAGCTGCCCACCTACGCCTTCCAGCACGGCCGCTACTGGCCGCGCCCGTCCGGCGGCCACCTCGGCGACCTCCGCGCGGCCGGTCTGTCCGCCGCCGGCCACCCGCTGCTCGGCGCCGCCGTCACCCTCGCGGACAGCGGAGCCGCGGTCTTCACCGGACGGCTCTCCGCCCAGCTCCAGCCGTGGCTGGCCGAACACGTGGTCTCCGGTTCCGTCCTGCTGCCCGGCACCGCCTTCCTGGAGCTCGCCCTCCACGCGGCCGACCGTGTCGGCTGCGCTCAGGTCGAGGAACTCACCCTGCGGACGCCGCTGGTACTGCCCGCCCACGGAGCCGCCCGGCTCCAGGTCACCGTCGGAGCCCCCGACGCCGCCGGACGCCGCGAGATCGGCGTGTACTCCCGCCCCGCGGCCGGCTCCGACAGCGACGGGCCCGACGACGAGCCGTGGACCCAGCACGCGAGCGGCACCCTGCTGCCCGAGGCCGCCGTGCCGGCCCCGGAAGCGGACGGCCGACCGCCCGCCGACGCCGTCGAGATCCCCACGGACTCCCTCTACGAGCGGCTGGCGGGGACCGGTCTGTCCTACGGCCCGCTCTTCCGCGGACTGACCGCCGTCCGGCGGAGCGGCGACGACCTCTTCGCCGAGGCGGGCCTCCCCGACGAGGCCGCCCCCGACGCCCGCCGCTACGGCGTCCACCCCGCCCTGCTGGACTCGGTGCTGCACGCCCTCGGAGCGGCCCCGGCGCCCGGCGCCGCCGACGAGGCGTCCGGCCCGGGCCTGCCCTTCTCGTGGACCGGCGTCACCCTGCACGCCACCGGTGCGGCACGGCTTCAGGCCCGCCTGCGGGTCACCGGGAGCGGATCGGTCGCCCTCGACCTGGCCGACCCCTCCGGCGCACCCGTCGCGACCATCGGATCCCTCACCCTGCGCGCCCTCACGGCACCGGCCGCCGGGACCGCGCACACCCCGCACGCCGGACTGCTGCACCGGGTCGACTGGACGCCGCTGCCGCTGGAGGCGACCGCGTCGGCCGCTCGGGCACCACTGCCGCAGCCTCTCCCGACCGCTCTCCCGACCGCTCTCCCGACGACTGGGGTCGATGCGGGAGCGGACTCCCTGGTGCGCGTGGCCTCCCCGGCCGGAGACAGCGCGGGGGCAGCGCACACGGCCACCGCTCATGTGCTGGAACTGGTGCGTGCCTGGCTGACGGAGGAGCGCTTCGAAGGCGCCCGGCTCGTGCTGGTCACCGAAGGGGCGGTCACGCTCGACGCGACGGCCCCCGATCCCGCCCTCGCCGCGGTGTGGGGTCTGGTGCGGGCGGCCCGGGCCGAGAACCCGGGGCGGTTCGCGCTGCTCGACGTGGACGGCGCCGACGCGTCATGGCAGATCGTCCCGGCCGCGCTCGCCTCCGGTGAGGCGGAGCTCGCCGTACGCGGCGGCACCCCGTTCACCCCCCGCCTGGGCCGGGCCACCGAAAACCGCGAACTCATGCCTCCCGTCGGGGAGTCGGCCTGGCGGCTCGACATCGCGGAGCAGGGCACCCTGGAGGGACTGGCGCTGCGGCCCGTCCCGGAGGCGCAGGCAGAACTTGCCCCCGGCCACGTCCGTATCGCGGTGCGGGCCGCGGGCGTGAACTTCCGTGACGTGCTCAACGCGCTCGGCATGTACCCCGGCGACGCGAAGGACTTCGGTCTCGAGGGCGCCGGTGTGGTGACCGAGGTCGGCCCCGAGGTGTCGGGGCTCGCGATCGGTGACCGGGTGATGGGACTGTTCTCCGGCTCCTTCGGGCCGGTGGCGGTGGCGGACGCCCGGACGGTGGCCCGCATCCCGTCCGGCTGGACGTTCGCGCAGGCGGCGTCCGCGCCCCTCGTGTTCCTGACCGCGTACTACGCCCTCGACGACCTCGGAGGCCTGCGGGCCGGCGAATCGGTGCTGGTGCACGCGGCGGCCGGCGGCGTGGGCATGGCCGCCCTGCAGCTGGCGCGGCACCGGGGCGCCGAGGTGTTCGGCACGGCGAGTGCCGGCAAGTGGGACACGCTGCGGGAGCTGGGCCTGGACGACACGCACCTCGCCTCGTCCCGCGACACCGGGTTCGAGACGGCGTTCCTGGCGGCGACCGGTGGTCGTGGCGTGGACGTCGTACTGGACTCGCTGGCCGGTGAGTTCGTGGACGCCTCGCTGAGGCTGCTGCCGCGTGGTGGCCGGTTCCTGGAGATGGGCAAGACCGACGTCCGGGACGCCGACGCGGTCGCCGCCGAGCACACGGGCGTGACCTACCGCGCCTTCGACCTGTGGGACGCCGGTCCGGAGCGGATCGGGCGGATGCTGTCCGACCTGGTCGACCTGTTCGAGTCGGGAGCACTCCAGCCCCTGCCGGTCACCTGCTGGGACGTACGACAGGCGCCGGACGCGTTCCGCCATCTGTCGCAGGCCCGGCACGTCGGCAAGGTGGTGCTGACCGTTCCCGCGCCGCTGGACCCGGAGGGGACCGTACTGGTCACCGGTGGCACCGGCGGCCTGGGCGCCCTGGTGGCCCGCCACCTGGTCACCGAGCACGGAACCCGGCACCTGCTGCTGGCCGGCCGTCGAGGCCCCGAAGCCCCGGGGGCCCGCGAACTCGTCGCGGAACTCACGGACTTGGGGGCCGAGGTCGAGGTGGCGGCCGTGGACGTCGCGGACCGTGAGCAGCTCGCCGGGGTTCTTGCCGGACGACGGCTGACTGCCGTGGTGCATACGGCGGGCGTCCTGGACGACGGCGTGGTCGCCTCCCTCACCCCCGACCGCCTGGCGCACGTCCTGCGGCCCAAGACGGACGCGGTGGCGCATCTGCACGAGCTGACCCGTGACGCCGACCTGTCGGCGTTCGTGGCCTTCTCCTCGGTGGCCGGTACCTTCGGTGGCGCGGGCCAGGCCAACTACGCGGCCGCCAACGCCTTCCTGGACGCCTTCGCCGCCAGGCGCCGCTCCGCCGGCCTGCCCGCGACCGCCCTCGCCTGGGGCCCGTGGGCGCCCGGCGCGGGCATGACCGCCGAGCTGACCGAGGCGGACCTGCGGCGCATGGCACGCGGCGGCATGCGGCCGCTCACCGTCGAAGAAGGCCTCGGCTCCCTCGACGCGGCCCTGGGGCGCACCGAGTCCGTCCTCGTCCCGATCGCGCTCGACCGGCGCGTGCTGCGCGACCGTCAGGCGGTCGCGGCGCTGCCCGCCATGCTGCGGGGACTCGCCGTCGCCCCCGCACGGCGCACGGCGGCCACGGCCGACGCCGCCGGGGACGGCTTCCGGACCCGGCTGGCGCCCCTCGCACAGGCGGAGCGGGAGACGGCGGTCCTGGACCTCGTACGCGTCCAGACCGCCCTGGTGCTGGGGCACTCCGGCCCGGACACCGTCGAGGCCACCCGGGACTTCCGGGGCCTCGGCATCGACTCGCTGACCGCCGTGGAACTGCGCAACCGCCTGAACGCGGCGACCGGACTGCGGCTGCCCGCGACCCTGGTGTTCGACTATCCGTCGCCGCAGGCGCTCGCGCGCCACATCGGCACCGAACTCTTCGGCACCGAAATCCTCGACACCCGCCCCCCGGCCGCGGCCGCCGCGACCGGTGCCACGGGCACGGCCGGCCGGGCCGCCGACACGGCCGACGACGACGCGCGCATCGCGATCGTGGGCATCGGCTGCCGGTTCCCCGGCGGGGTGCGCGGCCCGGAGGACTTCTGGCGGCTGCTCGCCGACGGCGTCGACGCGATCGGCGCGCCGCCCGCCGACCGCGGCTGGCACGCGGAGGGCGTCGAGGGCGGATTCCTCTACGACGCCGCCGAGTTCGACGCGGACTTCTTCGGGATCTCGCCGCGCGAGGCCGTGGCGATGGACCCGCAGCAGCGACTGCTGCTGGAGATCTCCTGGGAGGCGCTGGAACGGGCCGCGATCGACCCGCGCGCCCTGCACGGCTCCCGTACCGGCGTGTTCGTCGGCACGAACTACCAGGGCTACGGCTCGGCCGCGCACGACGTCCCCGAGGACGCCCAGGGACAGCTCCTGACCGGGCACGCCGCGAGCGTGGCCTCCGGCCGCGTCGCCTATGTGCTGGGCCTCGAAGGCCCGGCGGTCACCGTGGACACCGCCTGCTCGTCCTCCCTGGTGGCACTGCACTGGGCGGCCCAGTCGCTGCGGTCCGGCGAGTGCGATCTGGCGCTCGCGGGCGGCGTGACGGTGATGGCGACACCCGGCGCCTTCGCCGAGTTCGACCGACAGGGCGGGCTCGCCGGCGACCACCGCTGCAAGGCCTTCTCGGACGACGCCGACGGCACCGGATGGGGCGAAGGCGCCGGCATCCTGCTGCTGGAGCGCCTCTCCGACGCCCGCCGCAACGGCCACCCGGTGCTCGCCGTGGTCCGGGGCAGCGCCGTCAACTCGGACGGCGCGAGCAACGGACTCACCGCGCCCAACGGTCCCTCGCAGCAGCGCGTCATCCGTGCCGCGCTGGCGGCCGGCGGGCTCACCCCCGCCGACGTCGACGCGGTGGAGGCGCACGGCACCGGCACGAAACTCGGCGACCCGATCGAGGCCCAGGCCCTGCTCGCCACCTACGGCCAGGACCGTCAACAGCCCCTGTGGCTCGGGTCGGTGAAGTCCAACATCGGACACACCCAGGCCGCCGCCGGAGTCGCCGGCGTCATCAAGACGGTGCTGGCCATGCGGCACGGGACACTGCCGCGCACCCTGCACCTCACCCGGCCCACCAGCCACGTCGACTGGACGGCCGGACACATCGAGCTGCTCGCCGAGTCCACGCCCTGGCCGCGTCCGGGACGGCCGCGGCGCGCCGCCGTCTCGTCGTTCGGCATCAGCGGCACCAACGCCCACGTCGTCCTGGAGGAGGGCGAGCAGCGGCAGACCGGCGCCGAGCCCCCGCACCCCGGGGGACCGGTCGCCTGGCCGCTGAGCGGACGATCGGCCGCCGCCCTGCGCGGGCAGGCCGAGCGGCTGCGCGCCCGGCTGACCGCCGACCCGGAGCCCGGCCCCGCCGACGTGGCGCACTCCCTGGCCACCGGCCGCGCGGTCTTCGAGCACCGGGCCGTGGTGGTCGCCGAGGACCGCACCGAACTCCTGACCGCGCTGGCCGCGCTCGGCCGCGGCGAAGACACCGCAGCCGTGGTGCGGGGGCGCACCGGACCACGGGGCCGCACCGCGTTCCTGTTCAGCGGGCAGGGCTCGCAGCGTCCCGGCACGGGCCGGGAACTCCTCGACCGGTTCCCGGCGTACGCCGAGGCCTTCCACCGCGTCTGCGACGCGTTCGCCCCGCACCTCGACGTGCCGCTGGCCGACGTCGTCCTCGCACCCGAGGGCACGGAGCCGGCCGGGCTGCTGGACCGCACCGCCTACACCCAGCCCGCCCTGTTCGCCGTCCATGTGGCGCTGTACGCACTGGTGCGCTCGTGGGGGGTCGCGCCGGACGCGCTGATGGGGCACTCCATCGGCGAACTGTCCGCCGCGCACGTCTCCGGAGTGCTGTCCCTGCCCGACGCGTGCGCCCTGGTCGCGGCGCGCGGCCGGCTGATGGAGGCGCTGCCCGAGGGCGGCGCGATGGCCGCCGTACAGGCGTCCGAGGACGAGGTGGCGCCCCTGCTCGCCGGACGCGACCGGCGCATCGCGGTCGCCGCCGTCAACGGGCCCACGGCCGTGGTGGTCTCCGGCGACGAGGACGCCGTGTCGGACATCGCCGACCATTTCGCCGCACTGGGCCGAAAGACTAGGCGTTTGCGGGTCAGCCATGCGTTTCACTCAGCGCATATGGACGCGATGCTTGCGGAGTTCGAAGAGGTCGCGCGCGGCGTGCGCTACGACACGCCCGCGATCCCGGTCATCTCCAATGTGACGGGCGACCGGGCCACCAAGGCCGAACTGACCTCGCCCGGCCACTGGGTGCGGCATGTGCGGCAGACCGTGCGCTTCGCGGACGGCGTACGCCGCCTGAGCGAGGACGGCGTCGGCACGTTCGTGGAACTCGGTCCGGACGGCTCGCTGACCGCGATGACCCTCGACACCCTGGGGGAGTCCGCGCCCCACGGCCCGCAGGAGCCGGCCGGGTCCGTCGTCGCCGTCCCCGTCCTGCGCCGGGGCCGGCCCGAGCCCGTCGCCGCCCTGCTGGCCGCCGCGACCCTGCACGTGCACGGCCTCGCCGCCGCGCCCACCGGACTGACCGGACCGGCCCGCACGGTGGAGCTGCCGACGTACGCCTTCCAGCGCGACCGCTACTGGCCGGCGGCGGCCAGGCCCACGGGCCCCGCGGCACCGGGCGACGGCGGCCGCGTCGACGACGAGTTCTGGGCCGCCGTCGAGCGCGGCGACCTCGGCGAGCTGACCGACCGCCCCGACCTCGCCGACGACACCCCGCTCAGCGAACTCCTGCCCGCGCTGTCGTCCTGGCGGCGCCGCCGCCGGGAGCGGTCCGCGCTCGACTCCTCGGCCTACACGGTGGTCTGGCGTCCGGTGCCGGACGGCCCGCCACCGGCGCTCTCGGGTACCTGGCTGCTGGCCGTGCCCGCCTCCCGGGCCGACGACCCCTGGACGGCCGCGCTCGCCGACGGCCTGACCGCGCACGGCGCGCACATCGCGCAGCTCTCCGTGGACTGCGCCCTCACCGACCGGGCCGCGCTCGTCGAGGACCTGCGCAAGCTCCCCGAACCGGACGCCGTACGGGGCGTGCTGTCCCTGCTGGCCCTCGACGAGGAGCCCGCGGCCACCGCCGACCACGCGGCCACCCCGGCCGGCCTGGCCGCGCTGCTCGCACTGACCCAGGCGCTCGGCGACCTGGAGATCGGCGCCCCGCTGTGGGCCGCCACCGTCGGCGCCGTCGCCGCCACCGACCGGGAGAGCGTCACCGCGCCCACCCAGGCCGCCACCTGGGGCCTGGGCCGGGTCGCCGCGCTGGAACAGCCGCAACGCTGGGGCGGTCTCGTCGACCTCCCCGCCGACCTCGACGGGCGGACCGCGGAACGGCTCGCCGCCCTGCTCTCGGGCGGCACGGGCGAGGACCAGACCGCCGTACGGGCCGCCGGCGTCCTCGCCCGCCGCCTCGTGCACGCCCGGCCGTCCGACGCCCCCGCCCCCGAGTGGAGCTGCGCGGGCGAGACCGTCCTGATCACCGGCGGAACCGGGGCACTCGGCGCCCGGATCGCCCGGCGGCTCGCCGAACGCGGCGCCCGCCACCTGGTGCTGGTCGGCCGCCGCGGCCCGGGCGCCGAAGGCGCCGACGCACTGCGCGCCGACCTGGCCGCGCGGGGCGCGCAGGTGACACTGGCCGCCTGCGACACCGCCGACCCCGACGCCCTGGCCGCCCTGCTGGCCGAACACCCGGTCGACGCCGTGGTGCACGCCGCCGGGGTCCTCGACGACGGACTCCTCCAGTCCCTCACCCCCGAGCGACTGGAGGCGGTGCTGCGGCCCAAGCTGGCCGCCGCCCGCAACCTCGACCGGCTCACCCGCGACCGCGACCTGTCGGCGTTCGTCCTGTTCTCCTCCTTCGCCGGCACGGTCGGCTCGGCGGGCCAGGGCAACTACGCCGCCGCCAACGCCTACCTCGACGCGCTCGCCGCCCGGCGCCGCGCCGACGGCCTGCCCGCCACCTCCGTGGCCTGGGGGCCGTGGGCCGGCGGCGGAATGGCGGCCGACGGCCCCGAGGCGGAAGCACGACTGCGGGGCGGCGGCGTCGTGCCGCTCGACCCGGACACCGCGCTCGCCGCTCTCGACCGGGCCGTGGCCCGCGAGGACGCCGCGCTGACCGTCGCCGACCTCACCTGGGACCGCTTCGTCCCCGGCTTCACCGCCGTACGGTCCGCCCCGCTGCTCGCCGAACTGCCCGAGGCCCAGGCCCTGGCACGGCAGGCGCACGAGAGGGACGGCGGGACGGCGTCGGACAGCGGCGCCCTGCGCACCCGACTCGCCGGCCTCCCCGAGGCCGCACAGGAACGGCTGCTGGTCCAGCTGGTCCGCGGCCACGTCGCCACCGTCCTCGGGCACGCCTCCGCCGAGGCCGTCGACGCCGAGCGCGCCTTCAGCGAACTCGGGTTCGACTCGCTGATGGCGGTGGAACTGCGCAACCGGCTCGGCGTCGCCACCGGGCTCCAGCTTCCCGCCACCCTCCTGTTCGACCAGCCCACACCCCGCGTCCTCGCCCGCCACCTGCGGTCGCAGACCGTGGCCGACAGCGGCGCAACGCCCACGCTGGACGCCCTCGACCAACTGGAGGCCGCGCTCGACGGGCTCGCCGAGGACGACACCCGGCGCGGCCGGATCGCCTCCCGCCTGCTGGCACTCGCCGCCCGCTGGAACGGCCCGGGCGAACCCTCCGCCGAGCGGACGGACGAGGACGGCGGCGACCTCCAGGACCGGATCGAATCCGCGGGCGCCGAGGAGATCTTCGCCCTCATCGACAACGACCTGGGCCTCTCATGACCGGCACCACGACCACGGCCACCGCCATGACCGACACGACCTTCCAGGTGGGGGAGTACGCGTGAACGAGCAGGAAAAGCTCCTCAGCTACCTCAAGAAGGTCACCGGAGACCTGCACGAGACCCGCAGGCGACTGCGGGAGGCGGAGACCGCCTCCCGCGAACCGGTCGCCATCGTCGCGATGAGCTGCCGCTTCCCCGGCGGCGCCGACTCGCCCGAGGACCTGTGGCGGCTGCTCGCCTCCGACGGCGACGCCGTGACCGAGTGGCCCACCGACCGCGGCTGGGACCTCGCCGACCACTACGACCCCGAACCCGGCCGCCCCGGAAAGACGTACAGCACCTCCGGCGGCGCCCTCGCCGCGGCCGGTGACTTCGACGCCTCCTTCTTCGGCATCTCGCCGCGCGAGGCGATGGCGATGGACCCCCAGCAGCGGCTGCTCCTCGAGATCTCCTGGGAGGCGTTCGAACGGGCCGGCATCGACCCCACGACCCTGCGCGGCTCCCGCACCGGCGTCTTCGCCGGCACCAACGGCCAGGACTACCCGGCGCTGCTGCTGGCCTCCCAGGAGAGCCTGGAAGGACACGTCGGCACCGGCAACGCCGCCAGCGTCGTCTCCGGCCGTATCTCCTACACCCTCGGCCTGGAGGGGCCCGCCGTCACCGTCGACACCGCCTGCTCCTCCTCCCTCGTCGCCCTGCACCTCGCCGTACGGGCACTGCGGTCCAGGGAGTGCGACCTGGCGCTCGCCGGCGGTGTCACCGTGCTGTCGACCCCCGGCCTCTTCCTGGAGTTCAGCCGGCAGCGGGGCCTCGCCCCCGACGGCCGCTGCAAGGCGTTCGCCGACGCCGCCGACGGCACCGGCTGGGCCGAGGGCGCCGGCATGCTCCTCGTGGAGCGGCTGGCCGACGCCCGCCGCCTCGGGCACCCGGTGCTCGCCGTGGTCCGGGGCAGCGCCGTCAACCAGGACGGCGCCTCCAACGGCCTGACCGCCCCCAACGGCCCCTCCCAGCAGCGCGTCATCTGGCAGGCACTCGCCGACGCGCAGCTGTCCACCGCCGACGTCGACGCGGTGGAGGCACACGGCACCGGCACCACGCTCGGCGACCCGATCGAGGCCCAGGCCCTGCTCGCCACCTACGGCCAGGACCGCGAACAGCCCCTGTGGCTCGGGTCGGTGAAGTCGAACATCGGACACACCCAGGCCGCCGCCGGAGTCGCCGGCGTCATGAAGATGGTCCTGGCCATGCGGCACGGCCTGCTGCCCCGCACCCTCCACGTCGACCGGCCCACCAGCCACGTCGACTGGACGGCCGGCCGCGTCGAACTCCTCACCGAGGCCCGCCCCTGGCCCGTCGCCGACCGGCCCCGACTCGCCGGTGTCTCCTCCTTCGGAGTCAGCGGCACCAACGCCCACGTCATCCTCGAACAGCCCGCCCCCGAACCGGCCGCGCCCGCCGAGGAGCCCCCCGCCCCGTCCCGCACCACCCTGCCGTACGTCGTCTCCGCGCGCAGCGCCACCGCGCTGCGCGCCCAGGCCGCCGCCCTGCACGCCCGGCTGCGCGCCGACGGGACGGCGGCCCCGCACGACCTCTCCTGGTCGCTCGCGGCCACCCGCTCCGCGTTCGAACACCGCGCGGTGCTCCTCGCCGACGACCGCCCCGAGCTGCTGCGCGGCCTGGAGTCCCTGGCGGCGGGCGCCCCGGCGGCCGGTCTCGTCCAGGGCGTGGCCGACGTGGACGGCCGTACCGTCTTCGTCTTCCCCGGCCAGGGCCCCCAATGGCCCGGCATGGCCACCGAACTCCTCGACACCGAACCCGGGTTCCGCGCCCACTTCACCGCCTGCGCGACGGCCGTCGAGGCTCTCGTGGACTGGTCCGTCGAAGCTGTGCTGCGCGGCGCCGACGACGCACCCACCCTCGACCGCGTGGACGTCGTCCAGCCCGCGCTGTTCGTGACCATGGTGTCGCTGGCCCGCCTCTGGCAGGACCGCGGGGTCCACCCCGACGCCGTCGTCGGACACAGCCAGGGCGAGATCGCCGCCGCCTGCGTCGCCGGGGCCCTCACCCTGGACGACGCGGCCCGCGTGGTCGTCCTGCGCAGCCGGGCCATCACCGCCCTCGCCGGACACGGCGGCATGGCCTCGGTGCTGCTGCCGGTCACCGACGTCCGGGAACGGCTGGCATCTTGGGAAGGCCGGGTGTCGGTCGCCGCCGTCAACGGGCCCGCCTCCGTGGTCGTCTCCGGCGACGCCGATGCCGTACGCGACCTGGTCGCCGACCTCACCGCCGCCGGCGCCCAGGCACGGCGGATCCCCGTCGACTACGCCTCGCACTCCGCCCAGGTCGAGGAGATCCACGACCGGCTCCTCACCGACCTCGCCGCCGTCCGGCCCTGCACCGCCGACGTGCCGTTCTTCTCCACCGTCACCTGCGACTGGCTGGACACCGAGCGCCTCGACGCCGGCTACTGGTACGACAACCTGCGCCGCACCGTCCGCTTCGCCGACGCCGTACGGGCCCTCGCCGCACAGGACTTCCGTGCCTTCGTCGAGTCCAGCCCGCACCCCGTGCTCACCGCCGCCGTCCGCGACACCCTCGACGAGGACGGCCGCACCGGCACCGTCGTCACCGGCACGCTCCGCCGCGGCGAAGGCGGACCCCGCCGCTTCCTCACCTCCCTGGCCGAGCTGAGCGTCCGCGGCGCCGCCCCCGCCGACTGCACGGCCCTCGCCGACCCCGCCCCCCGCGTCGACCTGCCCACCTACGCCTTCCGACGCCGCACCTACTGGCCCACCCCCGCCCTCACCACGCCCGCGACGGCCACCGGCACGGACCTCGACGCCCGCTTCTGGGAGTCCGTCGAGAACGGAGAGACCGCCCCGCTGGCCGCCGCCCTCCACCTCGACCAGGACACCCTCGCCACGGTCCTGCCCGCCCTGGGCGACTACCGCAGACGCAGCCGCGAGAACGCCACGGTGGACGCCTGGCGCTACCGCGTCACCTGGAAGCCCCTGCCCACCGCCCCGGCCCCCGTCCTGAGCGGACCGTGGCTCGTCGCCCTGCCCGCCGCCCACCAGGACCCGGACCACCCCCGTCACGCCCTCGGCGCCGCCGTCGTCGACGCCCTCGCCCGCGCGGGCGCCGAACCGGTCACCGTCCCGGTCGCCCCGCACGACGACCGCGACCGCATCGCGCACACCCTGCGCACCACCGGATGCGACCGGCCGCGGGCCGTCCTGTCGCTGCTCGCCCTCGACGAGGAGGAGGACGCGGCCCGGCCCGGCCTGCCCAGCGGATTCGCCGCCACCGTCTCCCTCGTCCAGGCACTCGACGACCTCGGCCGGGACACACCCGTCTGGTTCGCCACCCGAGGCGCCGTGGCCGCCACCGCCACCGAGACCGTCGACGCCCCGGAGCAGGCTCTCGTCTGGGGATTCGGCCGTGTCGTCGCCCTCGAACAGCCACAGCGCTGGGGCGGCCTGATCGACCTGCCCGCCACCCTCGACCCCCGCACCGCCGAACGGCTCACGGCCGCCCTCGCCGGCATCGGTCAGGAGGACCAGCTCGCCCTCCGCGACACGGGCCTCCTCGCCCGCCGCCTCCACCGCGCGGCGACCGGCGGCCTGGGCGGCGGCCGGGACTGGACCCCCACCGGAACCGTCCTCGTCACCGGCGGCACCGGCGCCCTCGGCCGCCAGGTCGCCCGCGGACTCGCCCGCCAGGGCGCCCCCGGCCTCCTCCTGGTCAGCCGCACCGGCGCCGACGCACCCGGCACCGCCGAACTCCGCACCGAACTCACCGGACTCGGCGCAGGACACGTCGACATCGCCGCCTGCGACATCGCCGACCGCGACCAGCTCGCCGCCCTGCTGGCCACCGTCCCCGCCGAACGACCGCTCACCGCGGTCTTCCACACCGCCGCCGTCCTGCGCGACGGCGTCATCACCACCCTCACCCCCGACCAGCTCGCCGAGGTCCTGCGGGTCAAGGTCGGCGGCGCCCGCAACCTCGACGCGCTCACGGCCGGGCTCGACCTCTCCGCGTTCGTCCTCTTCTCGTCGACCGCCGGGACGATCGGTGCCCCCGGCCACGCCAACTACGCCCCCGGCAACGCCCTCCTCGACGCCCTCGCCCAGCAGCGCCGTTCCCGCGGCCTGCCCGCCACCGCCATCGCCTGGGGACCCTGGGCCGACGGCGGGATGGCCGAGGGCTCCGTCGGCGAACGTCTCCAGCGGCACGGCGTACGCCCCATGAACCCCGATCTCGCCCTCGGGGCCCTGCAACAGGCCCTGGACCACGACGACACCACCCTCGCCGTGACCGACATCGACTGGGACCTGTTCGCGCACGCCTACACCACCGCCCGGCCCCGGCCCTTCCTCGACGACCTGCCCGACGCCCGGCGCGCCCTCACCGCCCGCCGCGGCCCCGACCACGACCCCCGTCACGGCGCCGACGGCGACCCCCACGAGACCGGCGACCTCATCCGGCGACTCGCCGCACTCGCCGCACCGGAACAGCGGGCCGCCTTCGAGGAACTCGTCCGCGCCCACGCCGCCGTCGTCCTCAACCACGCGGGACCGCAGGACGTCGAGCCCACCCGCTCCTTCCGCGAACTCGGCTTCGACTCGCTCACGGCCGTGGAACTCCGCAACGCCCTCAGCGCCGCCGTCGGCCGCCCCCTGCCCGCCACCCTCGTCTTCGACTACCCGACCCCGGCCACCCTCGCCGAACACCTCCGTGCCGCCGTCGCCCCGACCGCTGAGCACGGCCCGGACGCTGTGCTTCCGCTGCCGCGCTCCACCGACGACGACCCGATCGTCATCACCGCGATGAGCTGCCGTTTCCCCGGCGGGGCCGACACCCCCGAGGACTACTGGCGGCTGCTCGCCGACGGCACCGACGCCATCGGCGCATGGCCCGACGACCGCGGCTGGGACATTGACGCCCTCTACGACCCCGAGCCCGGCGTCCCCGGCCGCGCCAGCACCCAAGGCGGCGGATTCCTCGCCCACGTCGCCGACTTCGACCCCGGCTTCTTCGGGATCTCGCCGCGTGAGGCGCTGGCGATGGATCCGCAGCAGCGGTTGCTGCTGGAGCTGGCGTGGGAGGCGTTCGAGCGCGCGGGCATCGACCCGACGACCCTGCGCGGCTCGCGCACCGGCGTCTTCGCCGGCACCAACTACCAGGACTACGCCTCCCGCCCCCTCGACCCCGCCACGGCCGAGGAGGTCGCGGGCCACCTCGGCACGGGCAACACCGCGAGCGTGATGTCCGGCCGGGTGTCCTTCACCCTCGGTCTGGAAGGGCCCGCGGTGACGGTCGACACGGCGTGTTCCTCGGCGCTGGTGGCCCTGCATCTGGCGGTGCAGGCGTTGCGGGCGGGGGAGTGTGATCTGGCGTTGGCCGGTGGTGTGACGGTGATGTCGACGCCGGGGTTGTTCCTGGACTTCAGTCGGCAGCGGGGGTTGGCGGCGGACGGCCGGTGCAAGGCGTTCTCGGACGCGGCGGACGGGGCCGGGTTCTCCGAGGGTGCGGGTCTGGTGCTGGTGGAGCGGTTGTCGGACGCGCGGTCGGCCGGGCGTCCGGTGCTGGCGGTGGTGGCGGGTTCGGCCGTCAATCAGGATGGTGCGTCCAATGGCCTTACGGCGCCGAACGGGCCTTCGCAGCAGCGGGTGATCCGTCAGGCGCTGGCGGGGGCCGGGTTGCGGCCGTCGGATGTGGATGCGGTGGAGGCGCACGGTACGGGTACGGCGCTGGGTGATCCGATCGAGGCGCAGGCGATCCTGGCCGCTTACGGTCAGGATCGTGAACGGCCCCTGCTGCTGGGGTCGGTGAAGTCGAACATCGGTCATACCCAGGCCGCCGCGGGTGTCGCCGGTCTGATCAAGATGGTGCTGGCGCTGCGGCACGGCGTGCTGCCGCGGACGCTGCACGTGGAGGAGCCGTCGTCACACGTCGACTGGTCGGCGGGGGCGGTGCAGCTGCTGACGGAGGGTGCCCAGTGGCCGCGGGTGGAGGGGCACAGCCGTCGTGCGGGTGTGTCGTCCTTCGGTCTGAGCGGCACGAACGCGCATGTGGTGCTGGAGGAGGCGCCGGCCGAGCCGGAGTCACAGCCGCACGGGGTGAGCGGGGCTGTGGTGCCGTGGGTGGTGTCGGGCCGTACGGGTGCGGCGCTGCGGGCCCAGGCGGGCCGGCTGGCGCGGTTCGTGGCCGCCGACGAGCGGACCGCCGAAGCTGAGGTCGCCGCCTCTCTCGTGCGGTCGCGGTCTCTGTTCGAGCACCGGGCGGTGGTCTGGGGTACGGAGCGTGCGGAGCTGGTGCGGGCGCTGGAGGCGGTGGCTTGCGGCGAGGAGGCGGTGAACGCCGCGACGGGCACGGTACGGCGTGACGCGCGCACGGCGTTCCTGTTCGCCGGGCAGGGCTCCCAACGCCTCGGTATGGGCCGGGAGTTGTACGACGCGTATCCGGTGTTCGCGGATGCCTTCGACGCGGTGGACGCGGAACTGCCCTTCAGCCTGCGGGAGGTGGTGTTCGGCGAGGACGCCGACCTGCTGAACCGCACGGAGTTCACCCAGCCGGCCCTGTTCGCCCTCGAAGTGGCGCTGTTCCGGCTGCTGGAGTCGTGGGGTGTGCGCCCCGACGTCCTCGCCGGGCATTCCATCGGTGAGATAGCGGCCGCTCACGTTGCCGGGGTCTGGTCGCTGGCGGATGCGTGTCGTCTGGTGGCGGCGCGGGGCCGGCTGATGCAGGCTCTGCCGTCCGGGGGCGCGATGGTGGCGCTCCAGGCCGCCGAGGACGAGGTGCTGCCCCTCCTCGGTGACGAGGTGGGGATTGCGGCGGTCAACGGTCCCCAGGCCGTGGTGATCTCGGGTAAGGCGGATGTGGTCGCGGAGATCGCGGACGGCTTCCGTGCTCAGCGCCGCAAGGCCACCGCGCTCCGGGTCAGCCACGCCTTCCACTCGCCGCTGATGGAGCCCATGCTCGCCGACTTCCGCAAGGTCGCGGAGAGTCTGACGTACGAGCGGCCGAAGCTTGCCCTGGTCTCGACGGTGACGGGTGAGGCGGCCACGGCCGAGGAGCTGATGTCGGCGGACTACTGGGTCGGTCATGTGTGCCGCCCGGTGCGTTTCGCCGACGCCGTGCGGACCCTCGCCGGGCAGGGGGTCGGCCGTTTCGCCGAGCTCGGTCCGGACGGCACCCTCACCGCCCTCGCCCAGGCGTCCCTCGACGACACCGAGGGCACGGTCCTCGTGCCCCTGCTGCGCAAGGACCGGCCGGAGGCACCCGCCGTGCTCGCCGCCCTCGCCACGCTGTTCACCGACGGAACGAAGGTCGACTGGGTATCTCAACTACCCCGCACCACACCGGTGTTGCTCCCGACCTACCCCTTCCAGCGGCGCCGCTACTGGCTGGACGCCGCCGAGTCGACCGGTGATGTGACCGCCGCCGGGCTGGACCGCGTGGCGCACCCGCTGCTGTCGGCCGCCGTCAGGGTCGCCGACACCGGCGGGCTCGTCCTCAGCGGACGGCTGTCGGCCCGGGGCCATGCGTGGCTCGCCGACCACCGGGTGCTGGGCCGGGCGATCCTCCCCGCCACCGCCTACCTGGAGCTGGCCGTGCACGCCGGCGACCAGGTCGGCCTCGGTCATGTCGCCGAGCTGACCCTGGAGACCCCGCTGGTGCTGCCCGAGCGTGGCGCCGTACAGCTCCAACTCGCCCTCGGCGCGGCGGACGCGGACGGGCGGCGGCCGTTCGGCGTGCACTCCAGGGCCGCCGACGCCGCTGCCGACCAGCCGTGGACCCGCCACGCCCAGGGGCTGCTCGCCGAGGACCCCGGGCCGGTGCCGCAGGACGCGGGCTCCTGGCCCCCGCCGGACGCCGTCCCGGTCGTACCGGATCCGGCGGGCGAGGCCGACTGGTACGAGCGGTTCGCCGCCGGAGGGTTCGACTACGGTCCGGCCTTCCAGGGCCTTCGCCGCGTGTGGCGGCGGGACCGGGAACTGTTCGCCGAGGTGGCGCTGCCGGAGTCCCACCGGGCCGAGGCGGCTCGTTACGGACTGCACCCCGCCCTGCTGGACGCCGCCGTGCAGACCCTGCTCGTCAGGGCGCTGGACGTCCCGGGCGACGAGGAGGCCGGGGCGACCCTGCCGTTCGCCTGGAGCGGCTTCTCCCTCCACGCGACCGGAGCGAGCGCGCTGCGCGTCCGTCTGGCGCCCACCGGCCGTCCGGACGCCTACACGGTGTCCGTCGCCGACCCCGAGGGCCGGCCGGTGGCCACCGCCGACGGACTGCTGCTGCGCCGGATCACCCCCGGCCGGCCCGACGACGCCTCCGACGGCGGGGCGGCTCCCGACGTGCCGCCCCTGCTGGTGCAGCGCTGGCGGCAGGCCGACCCGCAACCCGCCGCCCCGGCCCCCGAGACCGTGCGCTGGGCGCTCCTCGGGCAGGGCGACGGCGGCCTCGCCGAGTCACTGGACACGGCCGGCGTGCACCTGGAGTGCTACGCCGACCTGGCCTCGCTCGCCGCCGCCGTGGACACCGGCACCGCCGCGCCCAAGGTCGTCCTCACCGTGTGCGCCGCCTCCGCGGCGCCTGCCCCCGAGGCCACGAGGGAGCTGCTGGCCGAGGCCGTCGGTCTCGTCCGGCGCTGGGTCGGCGACGACCGGTTCGCCGACTCGCGTCTGGTCCTGGTCACCCGCAGGGCCCTCGCCACCGCCGACACGGAGGACGTCGGCGATCTGGCCGCCGCCGCGCTGTGGGGGCTCGTCCGGTCCGCCCAGCTGGAGCATCCCGACCGGGTGCAGCTGCTCGACCTCGCCACGCCCACGCCGTCCGGCGAGGACGGCTCACCCGGCGCCGTGCCTGCCGCGATCGCCGCCGCTCTCCCGCAGTCCGCCGTACGCGACGGCAGGCTCCTGGTGCCCCGGCTCACGGCACGGGGCCCCGCTCCCGACGGCGGTGCCGCGCCCCTCGCGGCCTTCGGATCCGAGGACACCGTCCTCGTCACCGGTGCCACCGGAGCCCTCGGCACCCTGGTGGTACGGCACCTGGTCACCGCCCACGGAGCGCGCCGGCTGTTGCTGGCGTCCCGGCGCGGCGCGGCCGCGCCGGGGGCCGAGGCCCTGCTCGCCGACCTGGCCGCGCACGGCGCCGAGGCCACTCTCGTCGCCTGCGACGTCGCCGACCCCGACGGGCTCGGGGCCCTGCTCGACCGGGTGCCCGACGCGCATCCGCTGACCGCCGTCGTGCATGTCGCCGGTGTCGTCGACGACGCGACCCTGACCTCGCTGACCGACGCCCGCACCGACGCGGTCCTGCGGCCCAAGGCCGACGCGGCCTGGCACCTGCACCGGCTGACGCAGGACCGGGACCTGAAGGCGTTCGTGGTGTACTCCTCCGCGGCGGGTACCTTCGGCGCGGCGGGGCAGGGCGCCTACGCGGCGGCCAACGCCTTCCTCGACGGGCTCGCCCACCACCGGCGGGCGCACGGGCTGCCCGCCACCTCGATCGGCTGGGGGCTGTGGGCGGCCGAGAGCGGCATGACCGCGGGGCTCGGCGCCGCCGACCGGGAACGGATGGCCAGGAACGGCATGCTGCCGCTGACCGCCGAGGCCGGCCTCGCCCTCTTCGACGCCGCCGTCACCACTCCCGACGCGGCCGTGGTCGCCGTCGCAAGGCAGGCCCCGGCCACCGCGTCCCGTGGCGCGGTACGGCGCGCGGTGGCCTCGGGAGCCCCGGCCGACGGCGGACGACCGCTGTCGGCACGGCTCGCGGACCTCGCCGGCCCGGAGCGGCTCGCCCTGCTGCTGGCCACGGTCCGCGAGCAGGTCGCCGGCGTCCTGGGGCACGACTCCACGGACGAGGTGGCGCCCGACCGGCACTTCGCGGAACTCGGCTTCGACTCGCTGACCGCCGTCGAACTGCGCAACCGGCTCGGGGCCCTGACCGGCTTCCGGCTCCCCCCGACCCTCGTCTTCGACCTCGACACCCCCGAGGCGCTCGCCGCCGATCTGGCCGTACGGTCCGCGGGGGCGGCAGCCGCGCCCCCCGTCGACCCGGGCGCGACGCGCGGCGACGACGACCCGGCCGGGCGCGCCGCCCGCCCCGGGGACACCGTGGGCGCGCTGTTCCGCGGTGCCTGTGAGCAGGGCCGTATCGACGACGGCTTCGCCCTGCTCCAGGCGGTCGCGGAACTGCGGCCGGTCTTCGAGTCCCCGGCCGACGTGACCGATCGGCCCGCCGGCCTGCGGCTGGCCGCCGGCGACGACGGCCCCGCGCTGATCTGCTTCAGCTCGTACGTGGCGCTGGCCGGTGTCCACCAGTACGCGCGGTTCGCCGCCGCGTTCCGCGGCCGGCAGGACGTGTGGGCGCTTCCCACCCCCGGCTTCGGGCGCGGCGAGCCGCTGCCCGCCACGCTGGACGTGGTGGCCGCGACACAGGCCGAGTGGGTCCTGCGGTGCGCGGACGGCAGGCCCTTCGTGCTCACCGGGTCGTCGTCCGGCGGCATCCTGGCCCTGGCCGCCGCCCGCCATCTGGAACGGGCGGGACATCCGCCGCTGGCGGTCGTCCTGCTCGACACCTACATGCCGCGCGCGGACTCGCCGTTCACCCGCTTCTCGGCCCAGATGCTGGGCGGGATGTTCGACCGGGAGTCGATGTTCGCGCACATGGACACCGACCGGCTCTCGGCCATGAGCTGGTACATCCGGATGATCGGGGAGTGGGACCCGGGCGAGCTGTCCGCGCCCGTGCTGCTGGTGCGGCCCGCCGAACCGCCCGTCTCCCCGGACGGCCCCGAGCCGCTCGCGCCGGGGGAGTGGCAGAGCTCCTGGGAGGGCGCCGACCGCGTCGTCGACGTTCCCGGCAACCACTTCACGATGATGGAGTCCCACGCCGCCACCACGGCGGGCGCCCTCGCCGACTGGATCGCCACGGTACTGCCATCGCACACCGCGGGCCCTGCACCGGCCCGACCGACCGAGGGAGCATGATGCGGGTCCTGTTCGTCAGCCTGTCCGAGAAATCCCATGTGTATTTCATGGCCCCGCTGGCGTGGGCGCTCAGCGCGGCCGGCCATGAGGTGCGGGTGGCCAGTTACCCCCTGGCGACCGACATCATCACCGGCGCCGGACTCACCGCCGTCCCCGTCGGCACCGACCACGGCGTCCACCGGGACATGTCCGCCTACCGTGAGTCGCAGGACTACGCGACCGCGAACTGGAGCCGCTGCGAACGCGGCCAGGTGGACTGGGCGGAGCTGAAGGAGCGCTTCGCGCTGAGCGTCCCGTACGCGTTCGCCCCCTACAACGATCCCATGATCGACGACCTCGCCGCGTTCGCCCAGAGCTGGCGGCCCGACCTGGTGATCCGGGACCCGCTGGCCTACGCCGGTGCCATCGCGGCCCGGATCAGCGGAGCCGCCCACGCCCGGCTGATGTGGTGCTCCGACGTGTGGGGCCGCACCCGGCAGACGTACCTGGAACTGATGCGCGAGCAGCCCGAGTCCGAGCGCGTCGACCCGCTCGCCGACTGGCTCGCGGCGAGGTCGGAGCCGTTCGGGTTCTCCTGCGACGAGGAGCTGCTGCACGGCCAGGCCACCATCAGCACCCTGCCGCCGTCCCTGTCCATTCCGTCGGCGTCCCCCGAACTGCCCCTGCGGTACGTCCCCTACAACGGACGTGCGGTGGTGTGGGACTGGCTGCGCGAGGCGCCCAAGCGGCCCCGGGTCTGCCTCAGCCTCGGCACCTCCAACACCGAGGACTACGGCGGCGACTACGTCTCCATCCCGCGGATCCTCGACGCGCTCGCCGACGAGGACGTCGAGGTGGTCGCCGCCCTGCTGCCCGCCCAGGCCGAACAGCTCGGCACCCTGCCCGACAACGCCAGGGCCGTCCACTCGGTCGCCCTGAGCACCCTGCTGCCGAGCTGCTCGGCCGTCATCCACCACGGCGGCTACGGCACCTTCGCCACCGCCATGGTCGCCGGAGTGCCCCAGATGATGCTCTCCACCCTGATCGCCGACCACGAGCAGCGCGGCGGGGCGCTGGAACGCGTGGGGGCGGGCGTGTACCTGCGCCACGGCGACGCCACCGTGGAGACGGTCCGCGACGGCGTGCGGCGGTTCGTCACCGAGCCGGAGACGGCGGACGCCGCCCGACGGCTGCGGGCCGAGTCCCTGGCGATGCCGAGGCCGCACGACCTCGTGGCCGATCTGGAGCGCCTGGCGGAAGTGCGCTGAACCCCTCGCGGCGCCCCGGCCACCGCAACCCGAACACCATCCCGACCCCAGGAACAGGAACGACACCGTGAAGATCATTGTGGACCGCGAGCGCTGTGTCGGAGCCGGTCAGTGCGTGCTGGCCGCCGCCGCCGTCTTCGAGCAGAGCGAGGACGGCCTGGTGGAACTGCTCCAGCCCGAACCGTCCGAGGACCTGCACGCCGCCGTGACCGAGGCGGAACTGATCTGCCCCTCGGGCGCGATCGAGCTGCAGCCCTGACGGCCTCCCCCCACACCCACGACACCAGTTAGGCGGGATGGAACCGTGAAGGCTCTCGTGCTCTCGGGGGGTGCGGGCACCCGGCTGCGGCCGATCACCCACACCTCCGCGAAGCAGTTGGTGCCGGTCGCCAACAAGCCCATCCTCTTCTACGGCCTGGAGGCGATCGCGGACGCCGGGATCACCGAGGTCGCGATCGTCGTCGGCGACACCGAGAACGAGATCCGGCAGGCCGTCGGCGACGGCTCCGACTTCGGACTCGACATCACCTACCTGCGGCAGGAAGCCCCGCTGGGGCTGTCCCACGCCGTGCTCATCGCCCGGGACTTCCTCGGCGACGACGACTTCGTGATGTTCCTCGGCGACAACTTCGTCTTCGGCGGCATCACCGACTCCGTGGACCAGTTCCGCAAGGAGCGCCCCGACGCCCAGCTCCTGCTCACCCGGGTGCCCGACCCGTCCGCCTTCGGCGTCGCCGAACTCGACGACGTCGGGCGCCTGGTGCGGCTGGAGGAGAAACCCGAACAGCCCCGCAGCGACCTCGCGCTGGTCGGCGTGTACCTCTTCGGCCCCGCCATCCACGAGGCGGTGCGCGCCATCCGCCCCTCCCCGCGCGGCGAGCTGGAGATCACCGACGCCATCCAGTGGCTGCTGGAACGCGACCGCGACGTGCGCACCACGGTGATCACCGGCTACTGGAAGGACACCGGGAACGCCACGGACATCCTCGACGTCAACCGCCGGCTGCTGGACCTGCTGGAGTACCGCGTAGACGGGGACGTCGACGAGACCAGCGAGATCGTCGGCCGGGTGCGGATCGACGCCGGAGCGGTCATCCGCGGATCGCGCATCGTGGGGCCCGCGATCATCGGCCCCGGCACCGTGGTCGAGAACTCCTACATCGGCCCGTCGACGTCCATCGCCGAGGACTGCGTCATCCGCAACAGCGAGATCGAGTTCTCGATCATCCTGCGGGAGTCCCGGTTCGACAGCGTCCGCCGGGTGGAGGGCTCCCTCGTCGGGCGCAACGTACGGGTCTCCCTGGGCCCGCGCGTGCCCGCCACCCACCGTCTGGTGATAGGCGACCACGGGCGGGTGCAGATCTCCTCATGACCGGACCGAACACCGCCCCGCGCGCGGCCGGCCCGGGTGCCGTCCGCGTCCTGGTGACCGGCGGCGCCGGCTTCATCGGCTCCCACCACGTACGGACCCTGCTCGGACCCGACGGTCCGGCCGGCGTCACCGTCACCGTCCTGGACAGGCTCACCTACGCCGGCAACCCGGCCAACCTGGACCCGGTGCACGACCACCCCGGGTTCTCCTTCGTCAAGGGCGACATCTGCGACCCGGAAGTCGTCGACGACCTCATGGCCCGGCACGACCAGGTCGTGCACTTCGCCGCCGAGTCCCATGTGGACCGCTCGATCCTGAACCCCGCCGAGTTCGTCCGCACCAACGTCCTGGGCACCCAGACCCTGCTCGACGCCGCCCTGCGCCACGGCGTGGGCCCCTTCGTCCACGTCTCCACCGACGAGGTGTACGGCTCCATCGACACCGGTGCCTGGACGGAGGAGAGCCCGCTGCTGCCCAACTCGCCCTACTCCGCCTCCAAGGCCTCCTCCGACCTGCTGGCGCTGGCCCACCACCGCACCCACGGCCTGGACGTGCGGGTGACCCGGTGCTCGAACAACTACGGCCACCACCAGTACCCGGAGAAGGTGATCCCGCTCTTCGTCACCCGGCTCCTCGACGGCCACAAGGTGCCGCTGTACGGAGACGGAGGCAACGTACGCGACTGGCTGCACGTCGACGACCATGTGCGGGGCATCGAACTGGTCCGCACCGGCGGCCGCCCCGGCGAGGTCTACAACATCGGCGGCGGGACCGAGCTGACCAACCGCCGACTGACCGACCTCCTCCTCGACGCGTGCGGCGCCGGACCGGACCGCGTCGAGTACGTCAGGGACCGCAAGGGCCACGACCGCCGCTACTGCGTCGACTGGTCCAAGATCCGCGACGAACTGGGCTACCGGCCGCGCAAGGACTTCGCCACCGGCCTGGCCGAGACCGTCGACTGGTACCGGGAGAACCGCGCCTGGTGGGAGCCGACGAAGCACGGCGCGGGGGGCACCCGTTGACCGGCCTCGACGAGATCGTCGTCGTCGGCGCGGGCGTCGCGGGCGCCACCACCGCGGAGACCCTCCGACGACAGGGCTACGAGGGCCGCCTCACCGTCGTCGGCGACGAACCCCGTCCGCCGTACGACCGGCCGCCCCTGTCCAAGCAGATCCTCTCCGGCCGCTGGGAGCCCGACCGCGTCCGCCTGCGGGCACCCGAGGCCTACGACCGTGCCCGCATCGACCTGCGCCTGGGCACCGCCGTCACCCGGCTGGACCGGGCCGGGCGCACGGTCGAACTCGCCGACGGCAGCCGCCTGCGCGCCGACGCCGTCGTCGTCGCGACCGGCGTACGGCCCCGGACCCTGCCCGGCGCCGGCGCGCTGACCGGCGTCCACGTCCTGCGCACCCTCGACGACGCGCTCGCCCTGCGGGAGGCCCTCGGCGAAGGACGGCGGCTCGTGGTGGTCGGGGCCGGTCTGCTCGGCACCGAGGCGGCCGTCGCCGCCCGCGGACTGGGCGCCGACGTCACCGTGGTCGGCACCGGACCCGTACCGCTGCTCGACCTGCTCGGGCCCCAGGCGGCCGGACTCGTCGCGGCCGTCCACCGCGATCTCGGGCTGCGCTTCCGGCGGGGGAGGGTGATCGAGGTGCTGGGCGCGGGCGGCGCGGCCGACGGGGTCCTGTTGGTCGACGGCACCCGTCTGCCCGCGGACCTGGTGCTGATCGCGGCGGGTTCTCTCCCCAACACCGAGTGGCTCGCGGGCAGCGGGATCCGTGTCGAGGACGGCGTCGTCTGCGACGGCCTGGGCGCGGCCGGCCCCGGTGTGTGGGCCGCGGGCGACATCGCGAACCGGCCCGACGCCCGGACCGGGCGGCGCAGACGGTGGGAACACCGCACGCAGGCCGGCGAACAGGCGGTCGCGGTCGCCCGCAACCTGCTCGCGGGCACCGGCGCCCGGTCCGTGGCACCGCTGCCCTACTTCTGGACCGACCAGCACGACCTGAAGGTCCAGGTGTTCGGGGAGGTGGCCGGGACCGACCGCTGCCACATCGTCGAAGGCAGCCCCGCCGAACGGAAGTTCACCGCCGTGTACTGCGCGGGCGACCAGGTCCGCGGCGCGGTCGCCGTCAACTCGCCACGCGCCGCCCAACAGCTCCGCCCCCTGGTGGAGAGCGCGGCCCCCTGGACGGGCCTGCCCACGAAGGCCCCTGCGGGCTAGAGGTCATCGGGTCCGTGACGTGCCGCGGCCCGGCTCCTCACCCGTGGTGGGGAGCCGGGCCGTTCGCCGTCGGGGGCCGGTGGGGCCGTCAGGAGAGCCACGCGTCGGGGGCCGGGCCGCCGTGACCGATGGGCGGGAAGAGCTCGTCGAGCCGCGCCACGAAGGGCTCCGGCAGCGGGGAGCGCAGCGCGGCCAGGGCGCTTGTGACGTGCTGCTCCGTCCGCGGACCGATCACCGCGGCCGTCACCCCGGGGCGCGACAGCGTCCACGCCAGTCCCGCCTCCGCGGGATCGAGACCGTGCTCGGCGCAGAGCTTCTCGTAGACCTCGATGGTGTCCCGGTACCGGTCGAGGGCGTCCGCGGCACGGCCCTGGGCCGACTTCACGGCATCGTTCTCCCGCAGCTTGCGCAGGACACCGCTGAGCAGACCGCCGTGCAGCGGGGACCACACCAGCACACCCAGGCCGTACGCCCGCGCCGCGGGGATGACCTCCAACTCGGCATGCCGGGTCACGAGGTTGTACACGCACTGCTCGGACACCAGCCCGAGGCTGTTGCGGCGCCCGGCCGCCTCCTGGGCCGACGCGATGTCCCAGCCGGCGAAGTTGGACGAGCCGACGTAGCGCACCTTGCCCTGGGCGACGAGGAGGTCCATCGCCTGCCACACCTCCTCCCAGCCCACGGACCGGTCGATGTGGTGCATCTGGTAGAGGTCGATCCGGTCCGTGCCGAGCCGCCTCAGCGACGCCTCGCAGGCGGCGACGATGTTGTGCGCGGACAGTCCACGGGCGTTGAGGCCGTCACCCATCGGGTCGCCGACCTTCGTGGCGACGACCACCTCGTCACGCCGGGAGGGGCTCTTGGCCAGCCATCGGCCGATGACCTCCTCGGTGTGGCCCTTGTACACGCGCCAGCCGTAGGTGTTGGCCGTGTCGACGAAGTTGATGCCCTCGGCGAGGGCATGGTCCATCAGACGGTGCGCCTCGGGCTCCTCCACCCGGCCACCGAAGTTCACGGTGCCGAGGGCCAGCCTGCTGACGCGCAGACCGGTCCGGCCCAGCTGAGTGTGCAACACGTAGACATCCTCGGGGCAGTGGGTGGAAGAGGAACAGCGGGGGAGTCGGGTCAACGGCCCTCGTGGCCGGAGTGACCGCCGGCCGTGGAGGTGCCGGGTTGCGGGGAAAGGATGGGCCACAGACCGGCGCGTGCGTGGTACACGTTGACGATCACCAGCATCAGCAGCGTGAAGACGCCGTACTGGGCGCCGTTGAGCGCGGGCACCACATGCACTGGCAGCGTGTACGCCATCAGCGTCCGGACCCCGGAGTCCACCAGCAGTCCGATGCCCCAGATCACCGTGGTGACCCGCCAGATCCGCCGGAACCCGGGCACCTCGTCCCACAGTTCGTCCCAGTCCCGGCCCCCGGCGGCCCGCCGCTCCAGCAGCTTGCGGGAGAAACCGAACGCGAGCGGGCGCCTGCCGCGCAGGGACACCAGGAAACCGAGCCCGGCGACCGCCGTCAGCCAGCCGTCACGCACCAGCAGCAGCCGCGCGCTCCCCCCGAGCAGCGACACGACGATGCTGAGCACCAGCATCGTCGTCACGAACACGCCGAGCACATCCACGCGTCGTGTCCTCGCGAAGCGCACCAGCGTCGCCGCCCCGGGCACCACGGCCCCGGCGGTCAGCGCCAGCACATCGCTCACCCCGGCCGCCGTCAGCCCGTAGTACAGGCCGATCGGGATGCCGAGGTCCACCAGCACCGTCAGCAGCAGGGGAGGACCGGACCCGGCGCGGGACGAGCCATGGGCGGCGTCCTCGCCGCCGGCCCGCCCGGGGGCGGCGCTGTTCGGGGGCTGTTCCGGAAGGGTGCTTCCGCCGCTGGTCATAAGTTCTCCGTCCGATGGGGGCGGTACGGAACGGGTACCCGGCCCGCCCTCATGCCGAGGCCGTCCGGCACACGCACAGCGTACGGGCGGCCCCCGTCAGGAGCCCGCCGACGACGATCGCATCGCGCCAACCCTTTGGAATTCCCTAGAACTCGGCGGCACTTCACGGCCCGCCGCCGCCCCGGTGCTAGCGTCGGGCGCCAGGTCCCACCCGGGCATATGTCCCTTTTCGCCGCGACCGCGGGAATCCGATCCGCGCACCGTCGCCCCGGCGCACCGAGCCCTGTCAGCCTCCGCAGACCAGGAGACATCCGTGACCGACGTTCAAACGACTCCCGAGTCGGCTGCGCCGACCGAGTCCATACCCACCCCGGACTCGCTGGGGCTCAAGGAAATGCGCGAGGTCATCCGCAACATCCCGGGCTACATGTCCCGCCTGCGCGACAAGCACGGCCCCGTCGTGCGCATTCCGATGGGAAAGGACGAGGTGTTCCTGCTCAGCGACTTCGACGTCGTCCAGGACGTCATCGTCGCCTCCAGCCGCCGCTTCGACAAGGACACCAAGAAGACCGGCCCCGGTCCCGACGACTGGGGCGCCAACCTGGAGACCATCCTGGGCCGCAACGTCCTGGGCAAGGGCCTGGTGACCAGCGTCGGCACCTACCACCGCAGGCAGCGGCGGCTCATCCAGCCCGTCTTCCACCGCAAGCGCATCGCCGGATACGGCTCCGCCTTCGCCGCCATCGCGGACGAGGCCTCCGCCGGGTTCACCGACGGAGCGAAGTTCAACTTCCACGAGTCCATGTACGAACTCGCTCTCGGCATGGTCACCCGCACCCTCTTCGACGTGTCCCTCGAAAGCGAGGCCGCGGAGAGCATCCGTACCGCCTTCCCCCGCGAAGGCGGCCCGCTGCGCTGGGAGTTGAGCCCCTTCGGCAAGATCCTGCTGCGGCTCCCCCTGCCGGCGAACCGCCAGCTGAAGCGCGGTCTGAGGAACATCGACGACATCGTCTACGGCATGATCGAGGAACGGCGCCGGGGTCCCGGGGACGGCGCGGACCTGCTGTCCGTCCTGCTGACCGTCACCGACGCCGACACCGGCGAGCACCTCACCGACCTGGAGCTGCGGGACGAGGCCGTCACGCTGCTGATGGCCGGTCACGAGACCTCCTCGGGCGCCCTGACCTGGGCGTACCACCTGCTCGGCAGCAACCCCGAGACCCGTGAGCGGCTGCACGCGGAGATCGACGAGGTCCTCGGCGACCGCCTGCCCACCGTCGATGACCTGCCCCGGCTGACGTACACCGACGCCGTGTACTCCGAGGCGCTGCGCCTGTACCCGCCGGCCTGGAACCTGGTCCGCCGTTCCCTGGAGGACTACACGGCCAACGGGTTCCACATTCCCCGCGACAGCGTGGTCATCTGCAGCCCGTACGTCCTGCACCGTGATCCCACGTGGTGGCCCGAGCCGGAGCGGTTCGCCCCCCAGCGCTTCCTGGCGGAAACCGACCCCGCCGACCCGCTGGCCGGCCACGCCAAGGCCGCGGGCCGCCCCCGGCTGGCCTACCTCCCCTTCGGCGCCGGACCCCGGCAGTGCATCGGCAACGTCTTCGCTCAGATGGAAGGCGTCATGGCCCTGGCGACCCTCAGCCGCGACTGGGAGTTCGAGCCCGTCGACAAGGGACCCGTCCGGGTCGCGAGCGACATCACCCTCCAGCCTCGCGGCGGCCTCGAGATGATCGCCCATCGCCGCCGCTGAACGCCGCTGACCAGGGCCGGAGAAGAAGTAGAAGTCTCCCTAGATCACGAGCTGCCCACGGGACTCGTCCCCCGGCAGCCGCCAGTATGACGAACACCGGAACCATCGATCGCATCGCAATCATCGATCGTCTCGCAGGTCGCGCGGGAGTCGGATCCGGCCGGAATCCGCGGCCGGAAGTTGAGCCGGATCCGTAGGGCGGAGGCAGTGGCCGTGTTGCCAGAAGACGCACAGGCACGGGAAAACGCGTCGGAATCCCTTCAGGGACCCGAGAACGCTCGGGAGAGGGACGCAGTCCGGGGGGCGGAACGCCTCCCGGAGGAAACGGCCCGTATCTCGTCGGAGGCCGGGAACGTGAAGGCATTCGAGAACGCCATAGCGGTCGTGGGCATGTCCTGCCGCTTTCCCCAGGCACCCGACCCCGCCGCTTTCTGGCGCCTCCTGACCGAGGGCGCAAGCGCCGTCACCGCAACCCCCGAGAACCGCCGGGACGCGCTCGCCGCATCCGACCCGGCCGCCCCCGGGACCGCCCACCGCGGCGCCTACCTCGACCACGTCGACCGCTTCGACCCCGGCTTCTTCGGCATCTCGCCGCGCGAGGCCTCTGCCATGGACCCCCAGCAGCGCCTGGTCCTGGAACTCGGCTGGGAGGCACTGGAAGAGGCAGCCCTCGTCCCCGCGCGGCTGCGCGGCAGCCGCACCGGCGTCTTCGTCGGCGCCATCTGGGACGACTACGCCTCCCTCGCCCGCCGCCTCGGCCCGCAGACCGTCGGCCGGTACACCCTCAGCGGCCTCAACCGAGGCATCATCGCCAACCGTCTCTCCTACGTCCTCGGCGTGCGCGGCCCCAGCCTCACCGTGGACGCGGGCCAGTCCTCCTCGCTGGTCGCCGTCCACCTCGCCTGCGAGAGCCTGCGGCGCGGCGAGTCCGAACTCGCCCTGGCCGGCGGTGTCAACCTCACCCTCGCCCCCGACAGCGCCCTCGCCTCCGCCGGCTTCGGCGCACTCTCCCCGGACGGCCACTGCTACACCTTCGACGCCCGCGCCAACGGCTACGTCCGCGGTGAGGGCGGCGCCCTGGTCCTGCTCAAGCCCCTCGCCCGGGCCCTCGCCGACGGCGACCGCATCCACTGCGTCATCCGCGGCAGCGCCACCAACAACGACGGCGGCGGCGACGGCCTGACCGCACCCCTGCGCGAGGCCCAGGAGGAGGTGCTGCGCCTCGCCTACCGCCAGGCCGCCGTGCACCCCGCCGACGTCCAGTACGTCGAGCTGCACGGCACCGGCACCCGGCTCGGCGACCCCATCGAGGCCGCCGCGCTCGGCGAGGTCGTCGGCGGCGCCCGGACCGACGGGACCCCCCTGCTCGTCGGCTCCGTCAAAACCAACATCGGTCACCTCGAAGGCGCGGCCGGTGTCGCCGGGCTCCTCAAGACCGTCCTCTCCCTCAGCCACGGGCGGATCCCCGCCAGCCTCAACTACGCGAAGCCGAACCCCGCCATACCGCTCGACACCCTCAACCTGCGGGTCGCCGCCGAGCCCCGGCCCTGGCCCGACCGGGACGGCCCGCGACGGGCGGGCGTCAGCTCCTTCGGGATGGGCGGCACCAACTGCCACGTCGTCCTGGAGGAATGGCCCGGCCCCGCACCCGCCGGCACACCGGCGGCCCCCACCGAGCCGGAAGCGGCGGCCCCCGGCGCCGCCCGTGTCCCGCTGCCCTGGATCATCTCCGCCCGGACCCGCAAGGCCCTGCGCGGCCAGGCCCGCCGACTCCTCACCCACCTGGACGACGACCCCGCCACGGACCCGGCCGACGTCGCCCACGCCCTGGCCGGGACCAGGACCCGCTTCGAACACCGCGCCGTCGTCCTCGGAACGCACCGCGAGGAACTGCTGCGCGGCCTGAGCGCCCTCGCGGACGGCACACCGTCGAACGACGTGGTCACCGGCCGCGTGTCCGACACCGGCGCGGGGACCGAACAACACCCCGGCACCGCCATCCTCTTCGCCGGACAGGGCTCCCAACGCCTCAACATGGGGCGGGAGTTGTACGACACCTACCCCGTCTTCGCCGAGACCTTCGACGCCGTGGACAGGGAACTGCCCTTCAGCCTGCGGGAGGTGGTGTTCGGCGAGGACGCCGACCTGCTGAACCGAACGGAGTACACCCAGCCCGCCCTCTTCGCCCTCGAAGTCGCCCTCTTCCGTCTCGCCGAGTCCTTCGGCGTACGCCCCGACGTCGTCTTCGGCCACTCCGTGGGCGAGATCGCCGCCGCCCATGTGGCCGGCGTCTGGTCGCTGGCCGACGCGTGCCGCGTGGTCGTAGCCCGCGGACGCCTGATGCAGGCCCTCCCCGCAGGCGGCGCCATGGTCGCCGTGGAAGCGGCCGAGGACGAGGTGCTGCCCCTGCTGAACGACCGGGTGGGCCTCGCCGCGGTCAACGGCCCGCGCGCGGTGGTGGTGTCGGGCACGGCCGAAGCCGTGGCGGAGGTGAGCGCCCACTTCCGGGCCCGCGACCGCAAGGTGACGCCCCTGCGCGTCAGCCACGCCTTCCACTCGCCCCTCATGGAGCCGATGCTCGACGCGTTCCGCGCCGTACTCGCCGACGTCTCCTACGGGCAGCCCACCCTCCCCGTAGTCTCCGACCTCACCGGCCGCCTCGCGACGGCCGCCGAACTGGCCTCCCCGGACTACTGGACACAGCACGTCCGGCGGCCCGTCCGGTTCGCCGACGGCATCCGGACCCTGGAGGCACAGGGCGCCCGACGCTTCCTGGAACTCGGCCCGGACGGCACCCTGACGGCCCTGGCCGAGCAGAGCCTGGAGGACGAAGAAGCCCTCGCGGTCCCCGCCGTCCGCAAGGACCGCCCCGAGGCGACGGCCTTCCTCACCGCCCTCGCGCTCCTGCACACCCGGGGCCTCCCCGTCGACTGGACCCCCCTCTTCGCCGCACGCCATGTTCGGCGCACCGCACTGCCGACCTACGCCTTCCAGCGCCGCCGCTACTGGCTGCCGGACGCCGTCGCCGCCACGACGGTGACATCGGACGGCTCGGGGGCCTCCGCGGCGGCTCCGGGCGTCGAGGACGGGACCGCCACCGAAGCCGAGGACGACGTCGACGCGACCTCACCCCTGCACGACCGCCTGGCCGGCCTGTCCCCGCGCGACCGGCGCGGCGCCCTGCTGGAACTGGTCCAGACCCACGCCGCGAGCATCCTCGACCACGACTCGGCGGACCAGGTCGAGCCCCGCCGCACCTTCAAGGATCTCGGCTTCGACTCCCTCACCTCCGTCGACCTGCGCAACCGTCTCAAGACCGCGACCGACCTCCCCCTGCCCGCCTCCCTCCTGTTCGACTTCCCGACCCCCGAAGCCGTGGCCGGCCACCTGGACGGGCAGCTCTCCGGCGCCGTCGCCTCCGTAACGGTTCCGCCGTCGCCGACGCGTGTGACGGACGACCCGGTGGTGATCGTGGGCATGGCGTGCCGGTTCCCGGGTGGGGTGGGCTCGCCGGAGGACCTGTGGCGGCTGGTCGACGAGGGCGGGGACGCGATCGGCGGGTTCCCGTCCGACCGTGGCTGGGACCTCGACGGCCTCTACGACGCGGAGCCCGGCACCCCGGGCCGCGTGTACGTCCGCGAGGGCGGTTTCCTGCACGGCGCCTCGGAGTTCGATGCGGGGTTGTTCGGGATCTCGCCGCGTGAGGCGTTGGCGATGGATCCGCAGCAGCGGTTGCTGCTGGAGACGTCGTGGGAGGTGCTGGAGCGGGCGGGGATCGATCCGGCGACGCTGCGCGGCAGCCGTACCGGCGTCTTCGCCGGGCTCGTGGAACAGGGCTATGGAGCATGCCTGCGCGATGCCGCCGAGGAGTCGGACGGCTATGTACTCACCGGCACGACCCTGAGCGTGGCTTCGGGCCGTATCGCGTACACCTTCGGTTTCGAGGGTCCTGCGGTCACCGTGGACACGGCGTGTTCGTCGTCGCTGGTGGCGCTGCATCTGGCGGTGCAGGCGCTGCGCTCGGGTGAGTGTGATCTGGCGCTGGCCGGTGGTGTGACGGTGATGGCGGGTCCGGAGATGTTCGTGGAGTTCTCGCGGCAGCGGGGGCTTGCGGTGGACGGCCGGTGCAAGGCGTTCTCGGACGGCGCGGACGGTACGGCGTGGTCGGAGGGCGTGGGCCTGCTGCTGGTGGAGCGGTTGTCGGACGCGCGGCGTCACGGCCATCGTGTGCTCGCGGTGGTGGCCGGTTCAGCGGTCAACCAGGATGGTGCGTCGAATGGTCTGACGGCGCCGAACGGTCCGTCGCAGCAGCGGGTGATCCGGCAGGCGCTGGCGGGTGCGGGTCTGCGGTCCGCCGATGTGGACGCGGTGGAGGCGCACGGCACCGGCACACCGCTGGGTGACCCGATCGAGGCGCAGGCACTGCTGGCGACCTACGGCCAGGACCGCGAACAGCCCCTGCTGCTGGGCTCGTTGAAGTCGAACATCGGTCACACCCAGGCGGCGGCCGGTGTCGGCGGGGTCATCAAGATGGTGATGGCGATGCGGCACGGAGTGCTGCCCCGCACCCTCCACGTGGACGAGCCCTCCTCGCACGTCGACTGGACCGCGGGTTCGGTGGAACTGCTGACGGAGGAGTGTGCGTGGCCCGAGACCGGCCGCACGCGGCGAGCGGGTGTCTCGTCCTTCGGCATCAGCGGCACCAACGCCCACGTCATCGTCGAGCAGGCCCCCGCCGCCCCGACGGCGGTCGAGCCGCCGTCCCGGCAGGTGGTCGCGCCGGTGGTGCCGGTGGTGGTGTCCGGCGCGGGTGAGTCGGCGGTGCGGGGTCAGGCGGAGCGGTTGGCGGCCTGGCTCGAGGGCGAGTCCGGTGACGGCGTCCGAGTGGCCGATGTCGCTCTCGCGTCGGCCACGAGCCGCACTGTGCTGGACCACCGCGCGGTGGTGCTGGCCGCCGAGCCGGACGACCTGCTGAAGGGCCTGCGCGCCCTGGCGGAAGGGGGCGATGCCCCGGGGCTGATCAGCGGTGCGCAGACGCGGTCGGGGAAGACGGCTCTGCTCTTCGCGGGGCAGGGGTCCCAGCGTCCCGGGATGGGCCGGGAGTTGTACGAGACGTATCCGGTGTTCGCGGATGCCTTCGACGCCGTGGACGCGGAACTGCCCTTCGCCCTGCGGGAGGTGGTGTTCGGTGACGACGCCGAGCGCCTGAACCGGACGGAGTTCGCGCAGCCGGCCCTGTTCGCGCTGGAAGTGGCCCTGTTCCGGCTGCTGGAGTCCTGGGGTGTGCGCCCGGACGTGCTCGCCGGGCATTCCATCGGTGAGATCGCGGCCGCGCATGTCGCGGGGCTGTGGTCGCTGGCGGACGCGGTTCGTCTGGTGGCGGCGCGCGGCCGGCTGATGCAGGCCCTGCCGTCGGGCGGTGCGATGGTGGCGGTGCAGGCGTCCGAGGACGAGGTGCTGCCGCTGCTGAACGACGAGGTGGACATCGCGGCGGTCAACGGCCCCCGGACGGCCGTGATCGCCGGTGGCGCGGCGGCCGTGGAGAAGGTCGCCGCGCACTTCCGGGACCAGGGCCGCAGGACGACGGCCCTGCGGGTCAGTCACGCCTTCCACTCACCGCTGATGGACCCGATGCTCGACGACTTCCGGGCCGTGGCCGAAACGCTGGACTACCGCGAACCCCGCCTGGCCCTCGTCTCCACGCTCACCGGGACCACCGCGGAACCCGCGCAGCTCATGACCCCCGACTACTGGGTGCGCCACGTGCGCCAGGCGGTCCGCTTCGGCGACGCCGTGCGCACCCTCACGGGCCAAGGTGTCTCGCACTTCGTGGAACTCGGTCCGGACGGCACACTGACCGCGCTCGCGCAGACCTGCCTGGACGGGGACGCCGACGCACCACCGCTGCTCGTTCCCTCCCTGCGCAAGGACCGCCCCGAGGCCGAAGCCGTGCTGGCCGCGGTCGCCGGCCTGTTCACCCGTGGCGGGGAGATCGAGTGGGCCGAGGTCTTCGCCGGGACCGGGGCCCACCCGGTGGAACTGCCCACGTACGCGTTCCAACGCAAGAGCTACTGGCCCACCAAGGCCCGGGAAAGGTTCGACGGTGACCTCTCAGGACTCGGCCTCTCGGCGGCCGATCACCCCCTGCTCGGCGCGGCGCTGGCACCGGCCGACTCCGAAGGCGTGGTCTTCACCGGACTCCTGTCGCTGCGGAGCCACCCGTGGCTGCGCGACCATGTGGTCTCAGGCACAGTTCTGTTCCCCGGCACCGGCTTCCTGGAAATGGTCCTTCGCGGGACCGACCAGGTGGGGTGCGACCGGGTGGAGGAACTGACCATCGCTGTACCGCTGGCGCTCCCCGAGCACGGTGGGGTGCGGGTTCAGCTGCTGCTCGACGGCCCGGACGCATCGGGCCGCCGTGGCATCAACGTCTTCTCCCGGCCGGGCGAGGCGTCGGAGGACGAGGCCTGGACCCTCAACGCCACCGGCGTGGTGAGCGGCGGGACCGCGGATGCGGGCCCGGACGGATCGTTCGATGAAGCTTTCGGTGCGTGGCCGCCGCGGGGCGCGGTGGCGGAGCCGGTCGAGGACGCGTACGAGGGTCTCGCCGGGCGGGGGCTGTCGTACGGGCCGACGTTCCGAGGCCTGCGCGCGATGTGGCGGCGCGGCGACGAGGTGTTCGCCGAGGTGGCGCTGCCCGAGGCACACGAGGGGCTCGCCGACCGCTTCGGGCTGCACCCCGCGCTCCTGGACTCCGTCCTGCACGCGGTCCTGCGAGGCACCTTCGGCGCCGAGTCCGCGCCGAGACTGCCGTTCTCCTGGAGCGGTGTGTCGCTGTGGGCCTCGGGCGCGCGTGCGCTGAGGGTACGGGTGGCGCCGGCGGGACCGGACGCCGTGACGCTCGACCTCGCGGATCCGACCGGCGCCCCGGTGGCGTCCGTGGAGTCGCTCGTGCTGCGCGAGGCGACCGGCGGGGCCGGGATGGCCGACGGCGGCCGAGACGGACTCTTCCAGCTCGACTGGGTGCGGGTCCCGGCAGCCCCGGGACCCGTCCCGGAGATCCACACCGGGCTCTCCGCGGAGACCGAGGCCGCGGCCGGTGACGTACTGGTGCGGATCGAGCGCCCCGACGGCAGCCGGCCGGCAGCCGCCCACGCCGTGACCCGTGCCGCGCTCGACCTGGTGCGGGCCTGGCTGGCGGAGGAGCGGTTCGAGGGTGGCCGTCTGGTGGTCGTCACCGAGGGGGCGGTGGCGTGGGACGGCGTGGCGGTGGATCCGGTGCTGTCGGCGGTGTGGGGTCTGGTGCGGTCGGCGCGGGCGGAGAATCCGGGGCGGTTCGCGCTGGTCGACGTGGACGGCACGGACGAGTCGTGGGCCGTGGTGAGCGGTGCCCTTGCCTCCGGGGAGCCGGAAGCGGCCGTGCGGGGAGGCGTGGTCTTCGTTCCGCGTCTGGTGCGTGCGGTGCCGGATGCCGGGCTTGCGGTTCCGGCGGGGGAGTCCGCGTGGCGGCTGGACATCGCGGAGAAGGGGACGCTGGAGGGCCTTGCGTTGCGGGAGGTTTCCTCCGACGAACTGGCGGGACAGCAGGTTCGTATTGCTGTGCGTGCGGCGGGTGTCAATTTCCGTGACGTGCTGAACACGCTCGGTATGTATCCCGGTGACGCGAAGGACTTCGGTCTGGAGGGTGCGGGTGTGGTGACCGAGGTCGGCCCGGAGGTGTCGGGGCTGGCCGTGGGTGACCGGGTGTTCGGGATGTTCTCGGGTGCCTTCGGACCGGTGGCGGTCGCGGACGCCCGGACGGTGGCCCGGATCCCGGCCGGCTGGACGTTCGCGCAGGCGGCGTCGGTGCCGGTGGTGTTCCTGACGGCGTATTACGCGCTGACCGAGCTGGGGGGTGTGCGGTCGGGGGAGTCGGTGCTGGTGCATGCGGCGGCCGGTGGTGTGGGTATGGCGGCGGTGCAGCTGGCGCGGCACTTGGGTGCGGAGGTGTTCGGCACGGCGAGTGCCGGCAAGTGGGACACCCTGCGCACCCTCGGCCTGGACGAGGCGCACATTGCCTCGTCCCGCGACACCGGGTTCGAGGCGTCGTTCCTCGCGGCGACCGGTGGCCGGGGTATGGATGTGGTCCTGGACTCGCTGGCGGGTGAGTTCGTGGACGCCTCGCTGCGGTTGCTGCCGCGTGGTGGTCGTTTCCTGGAGATGGGCAAGACGGATGTCCGGGATCCGGAGGTGGTGGCTGCCGCGCATGCGGGGGTGGTCTATCAGGCGTTCGATCTGATGGATGTGGAGCCGGAGCGGATCGGCCGGATGCTGGCCGAGCTGGTGGTGCTGTTCGAGGCGGGGGTGCTCAAGCCGCTGCCGGTCACCTGCTGGGATGTCCGGCGTGCTGCGGAGGCGTTCCGGTATCTGTCGCAGGCGCGGCATGTGGGCAAGGTGGTCCTGACCGTTCCGGCGCCGCTGGATCCGGACGGGACGGTGTTGGTGACCGGTGGCACCGGTGGTCTGGGCGCGCTGGTGGCCCGTCGTCTGGTGACCGAGCATGGTGTACGGCGTCTGCTGCTGGCCAGTCGTCGCGGTCTCGACGCCCCGGGCGCGACCGAACTCGTGGCGGAACTCCTCGAACTGGGCGCCGAGGTCGAGGTGGCAGCGGTCGATGTCGCCGAGCATGACCAGATGGCGGCAGTGCTGGCCGCGATTCCCGAGGGGCATCCGCTGACCGCCGTGGTGCACACCGCGGGCATCGTCGACGACGGTGTGGTGTCATCCCTCACCGGCGAACGGCTCGCGAGGGTGCTGCGGCCGAAGATCGACGCGGTGGCGCACCTGGACGAGCTGACCCGTGACGCCGACCTGTCCGCGTTCGTCGTCTTCTCCTCGGTCATGGGAACCTTCGGCGGTGCCGGGCAGGCCAACTACGCGGCTGCCAACGCCTTCCTGGACGCTTTCGCGTCCTTCCGCCGGAGCGAGGGTCTCCCCGCGTTGTCCCTCGGCTGGGGTCCATGGGCTCCCGGGACCGGTATGACCGCCGAGCTGGCCGAGGCGGATCTGCGCCGCATGGCACGCGGTGGCATGGTGCCGCTCGGCCCTGATCGGGGCCTCGGCCTCCTGGACGTCGTACTCAAGCAGGGCGCCGGGTTCGAGCGGGCGGCGGTCCTGCCGATCGACCTGGATCTCGCGGGGCTTCGTCGCCGGGCGGCGGAGGAGGTCCCCGCCCTGCTGCGCGCTCTGGTGCGGGTTCGCGGCCGTCGCAGGGCTGAGGTCGGTACCGGAAAGGGAACGCAGCATCAGGATCTCAAGGCACGGCTCACGGCGGCTGCGCCGACAGACCGCGAGCGACTCGTCTCCGATCTGGTCCAGGCGGCCGCGGCCGCCGTGCTCGGCCACGCGTCCGCCGCCGACATCGAGGTGGATCACACCTTCAAGGAACTGGGTTTCGACTCGCTGACCTCGGTGGAGCTCCGCAACCGCGTGAACGCGGCCACCGGCATGAGGCTGCCTGCCACCCTGATCTTCGACTACCCCACGCCCACCGCCCTGATCGGGCACATCGGGTCGGAGCTTCTGGGAGGAGAGGCGCAGGCAGTCGTCGACGTGCTGCCTGCGCCGACGAGCGTGACCGACGATCCGGTGGTGATCGTGGGTATGGCCTGCCGGTTCCCGGGTGGGGTGGGTTCGCCGGAGGACCTGTGGCGGCTGGTGAGCGAGGGCGGGGACGCGATCGGCGGGTTCCCCACGGATCGCGGGTGGGACCTCGACGGACTGTACGATCCCGAGCCGGGCACGGTCGGTCGTACCTACGTCCGCGAAGGCGGTTTCCTCTACGACGCCGCCCTGTTCGATTCCACGCTCTTCGGGATCTCGCCGCGTGAGGCGTTGGCGATGGATCCGCAGCAGCGGTTGCTGCTGGAGACGTCGTGGGAGGTGCTGGAGCGGGCGGGGATCGACCCGGCGACGCTGCGCGGCAGCCGCACCGGTGTCTTCGCCGGCGCCATGGCCCAGGACTACGGCTCGTCGCTGCGCGGCACTTCCGAAGGCGCCGACGGCTATCTGCTGACCGGCAACACCGGCAGTGTGGCTTCGGGCCGTATCGCCTACACCTTCGGTTTCGAGGGTCCTGCGGTGACGGTCGATACGGCGTGTTCGTCGTCGCTGGTCGCGCTGCATCTGGCGGCGCAGGCGCTGCGCTCGGGTGAGTGCGATCTGGCGCTGGCCGGCGGTGTGACGGTGATGTCCACGCCGGACACCTTCGTGGAGTTCTCGCGGCAGCGGGGGCTTGCGGTGGACGGCCGGTGCAAGGCGTTCTCGGACGGCGCAGACGGCACGGCGTGGTCGGAGGGTGTGGGTCTGCTGCTGGTGGAGCGGTTGTCGGACGCGCGGCGTCACGGCCATCGTGTGCTGGCGGTGGTGGCCGGCTCGGCGGTCAACCAGGACGGTGCGTCGAATGGTCTGACGGCGCCGAACGGCCCCTCGCAGCAGCGGGTGATCCGGCAGGCACTGGCGGGCGCGGGTCTGCGGGCCGCCGATGTGGACGCGGTGGAGGCGCACGGCACCGGCACACCGCTGGGTGACCCGATCGAGGCGCAGGCACTGCTGGCGACCTACGGCCAGGAGCGCGAACAACCGCTCCTGCTGGGCTCGTTGAAGTCGAACATCGGTCATACGCAGGCGGCGGCCGGTGTGGGCGGGGTCATCAAGATGGTGATGGCGATGCGGCACGGTGTGCTGCCCCGCACCCTGCACGTGGACGAGCCCTCCTCCCACGTCGACTGGACGGCTGGCGAGATCGAGTTGCTCGCCGATGAGCGTGCGTGGCCCGAGACGGGCCGTGCCCGGCGAGCGGGTGTCTCGTCCTTCGGTATCAGTGGCACCAACGCCCACGTCATCCTCGAACAGGCCCCTCACACGGAGACGGCCACCGGCACGGACGAGGTGCAGGCGCGTCCGGTGGTCCTGCCGTGGGTGCTTTCCGCGGCCGGCACCGGACTGCGCGCCCAGGCCGAGAGCCTGGCGGCCTTCGTCGAAGCACAACCCGACCTCTCCCTCGCCGACGCCGCCTTCACGCTGGCCGCCACACGCACCGTGCTGGAGCACCGCGCGGTCGTCCTGGCCGCCGACCGGGACGAGTTGCTCAACGCTCTGAGCTCATTGGCAGAGGGTCGTGCCGAGCCCCACGTCATCCGGAACTCCGCGCAGACCGGCGGCCGTACGGCCTTCCTGTTCGCGGGCCAGGGCTCGCAACGCCTGGGCATGGGGCGCGAGTTGTACGACACCTATCCCGTCTTTGCCGAGACCTTCGACGCGGTGGACGGGGAACTCCTCTTCGATCTGCGGGAGGTGGTGTTCGGCGGAGACGCCGAGCTGCTGAACCGCACGGAGTTCACCCAGCCGGCCCTGTTCGCGCTGGAAGTGGCGCTGTTCCGGCTGCTGGAGTCGTGGGGTGTGCGCCCGGATGTCCTTGCCGGGCATTCGATCGGTGAGATCGCCGCGGCGCACGTCGCCGGGGTGTGGTCGCTGGCGGACGCGTGTCGTCTGGTGGTGGCGCGGGGTCGGCTGATGCAGGCTCTGCCGTCGGGCGGTGCGATGGTGGCGGTGCAGGCGTCCGAGGACGAGGTGCTGCCCCTCCTCGGTGACGAGGTCGGGATCGCTGCGGTCAACGGGCCCCAGGCCGTGGTGATCTCGGGTAAGGCGGATGCGGTCGCGGAGATCGCGGACGGCTTCCGTGCTCAGGGCCGCAAGGTCACCGCGCTGCGGGTGAGCCACGCCTTCCACTCGCCGCTGATGGAGCCCATGCTCGCCGACTTCCGCAAGGTCGCGGAGAGTCTGACGTACGAGCGGCCGAAGCTTCCCCTGGTCTCGACGGTTACGGGTGAGGCGGCGACGGTTGAGGAGCTGACGTCGTCGGATTACTGGGTGGAGCATGTGCGTCGGCCGGTGCGGTTCGCGGCTGCGGTGGGGTGTCTGGACGGGCAGGGTGTGTCGCGGTTCGTGGAGCTGGGTGCGGACGGCACGTTGACCGCGCTGGCCCAGACCGGTCTCGAAGGGGACGCGGACGGTCGTCTGCTGACCCCGACTCTGCGCAAGGACCGCTCCGAGGCCCACTCGATCCTCTCCGCGGCAGCGGAACTGTTCGCAAGGGGCGCCACGCTCGACTGGACCTCCGTCTTTGCCCGTACGACTGCTGCCGCGCCCCTCGTCGACCTGCCGACCTATGCGTTTCAGCGGCGCCGCTTCTGGCCCGGTGTCTCCGCGCTCTTCACCAGGGATCTGGGTGCGGTGGGGTTGGGTGCGGCGGGGCATCCGTTGGTGGGTGCTGCGGTGGAGTTGGCTGGTGGGGACGGTGTGTTGTTGACGGGTCGGTTGTCGGTGGTGGTGCAGGAGTGGTTGCGTGATCATGTGGTGGGGGGTGTGGTGGTGTTTCCGGGGACGGGGTTCCTGGAGTTGGCGTTGCGGGCCGGTGAGGAGGTGGGTTGTGGCGGGGTGGAGGATCTGACGATCGCGTCTCCGTTGGTGGTGCCGGAGCGGGGTGGGGTTCGGGTTCAGGTGCGGGTGGGTGCGGCGGATGACGCCGGCCGGCGTGCACTGGAGATCCACTCCCGTCCGGAGGATCTGCCCGACGACCTTCCGTGGACCTTGCATGCGACGGGAACACTGACTGCTCTTCCGGTCTCACCGTCGGCCGGCGGTTTCGATTTCGGTGTGTGGCCGCCGCGGGATGCGGTGGCGGTGCCGGTCGAGGGGGTGTATGAGCGTTTTGCGGGGCTGGGGTTGTCGTATGGGCCTGTGTTCCGGGGTTTGCGTGGGGTGTGGCGGCGTGGGGACGAGGTTTTTGCCGAGGTGGGGTTGCCGGAGGAGTACGAGGAAGGGGCGGTGCGGTTCGGGGTGCATCCGGCGTTGATGGATGCGGCGTTGCATGCGGTGGTGTTCACGTCGGTGTTCGGGGAGGGGCGGGCGCGGTTGCCTTTCTCGTGGTCGGGTGTGTCGTGGTGGGCGTCGGGTGCGCGTGGGTTGCGTGTGCGGATGGTGGTGGTGGGGTCGGGCGTGGTGGCGTTGGAGCTGGCGGATCCGGCGGGTGGGTTGGTGGGGTCGGTGGAGTCGCTGGTGTTGCGGGAGGCGTCAGGCGATCTGGTGGCTGCGGACTCCGGTCACGTCGACCACCTCTTCCAGACCGACTGGGCTCCTGTCCCGCTCGAGACGTCCGTGGCAGGCCCGACGCACATCTCCGACATCCCCACCGGACTTCCCGACACGGCTGTTGAGCCCGGGACGGATGTCCTGGTGCGGGTGCAGCGGTCGGCCGGTCGTACGGCCGACGCCGCGCGTGAGGTCACGGCCGCCGTACTCGCCCACGTCCAGGCCTGGCTCCTGGAAGAGCGGTTCGACGGCGCCCGTCTGGTGTTCGTGACCGAAGGGGCCGTAGCGGTCGATGGATCGTCCACCGATCCGGCCATGGCGGCGGTCTGGGGCCTGGTCCGCGCCGCACGTGCCGAGGCAGCGGACCGGTTCGCGCTGCTCGACGTGGACGCCACGGACGAGTCCCGGACCCTGGTGTCGGCGGCGCTCACCGCGGGCGAGCCGGAGCTGGCGCTGCGCGTCGGCACGGCCTACGCGCCCCGGCTGGTCCGCGCCGCGACCGGTCCGGCGCTGACCGTGCCCGAGGGGGAGGCGGAATGGCGGCTGGACATCGTGGAGAAGGGGACGCTGGAGGGCCTTGCGTTGCGGGAGGTTTCCTCCGACGAACTGGCGGGACAGCAGGTTCGTATTGCTGTGCGTGCGGCGGGTGTCAATTTCCGTGATGTGCTGAACGCGCTCGGTATGTACCCGGGGGATGCGAAGGATTTCGGTCTGGAGGGTGCGGGTGTGGTGACCGAGGTCGGCCCAGAGGTGTCCGGGCTGGCGGTCGGTGACCGGGTGATGGGTCTGTTCTCGGGTTCGTTCGGGCCGGTGGTCGTGGCGGATGCGCGGAAGGTGGCCCGGATCCCGGCGGGCTGGTCGTTCGCTGAGGCGGCGTCGGCGCCGGTGGTGTTCCTGACGGCGTATCACGCGCTGACCGAGCTGGGGGGTGTGCGGTCGGGGGAGTCGGTGCTGGTGCATGCGGCGGCCGGTGGTGTGGGTATGGCGGCGGTGCAGCTGGCGCGGCACTTGGGTGCGGAGGTGTTCGGCACGGCGAGTGCCGGGAAGTGGGATGCGCTGCGGGAGCTGGGCCTGGACGAGGCGCACATTGCCTCCTCCCGCGACACCGACTTCGAATCGGCCTTCCTCGCGGCCACCGGTGGCCGGGGCATGGACGTCGTACTGGACTCGCTGGCTGGTGAGTTCGTGGACGCGTCACTGCGGCTGCTGCCGCGTGGTGGCCGGTTCCTGGAGATGGGCAAGACCGATGTCCGGGACCCGGAGGTCGTGGCCGCCGAGCACTCCGGGGTCATGTACCGGGCGTTCGATCTGATGGATGTGGAGCCGGAGCGGATCGGCCGGATGCTGGCCGAGCTGGTGGTGCTGTTCGAGGCGGGGATACTCAAGCCCCTGCCGGTCACCTGCTGGGACGTGCGCCAGGCCCCGGAGGCCTTCCGGTACCTCTCGCAGGCACGCCATGTCGGCAAGGTGGTCCTGACGGTTCCGGCGCCGCTGGATCCGGACGGGACGGTGCTGGTGACCGGCGGTACGGGTGGTCTGGGCGCGCTGGTGGCCCGTCGTCTGGTGACCGAGCACGGTGTACGGCGTCTGCTGCTGGCCAGTCGGCGCGGCCTCGACGCCCCGGGTGCGACCGAACTCGTGGCGGAACTCGTCGAGCTGGGTGCCGAGGTCGAGGTCGCGGCCCTGGACGTGGCCGACCTTGACCAGCTCGCCGCGGTGCTCGCCGGGCGCTCGCTGACCGCCGTGGTGCACACGGCGGGCGTCCTCGACGACGGTGTGGTCGCCTCCCTCACCCCCGACCGGCTGGCGAAGGTCATGCGGCCGAAGGTCGACGCGGTGGTGCACCTGCACGAGCTGACCCGTGACGCCGACCTGTCCGCGTTCGTGGTCTTCTCCTCCGTCGCCGGTACTTTCGGCGGTGCGGGTCAGGCGAACTACGCGGCCGCCAACGCATACCTGGACGCCTTCGCGACGACCCGCCGCTCCGCCGGCCTGCCCGCGACCGCTCTCGCCTGGGGTCCCTGGGCGCCCGGCGCGGGTATGACCGCCGAGCTGACCGAGGCGGACCTGCGCCGCCTGGCGCGGAGCGGAATGCTTCCACTCGCTCCCGAGCAGGGCCTCGGACTGCTGGACACCGTGCTGGAGCTGGGCGCGAGCCTGGAACGCGCCGCCGTGCTGCCGGTCCACATGGACATCACGGCGCTGCGCCGACGGGCACCGGAAGACGTCTCCCCGCTGCTGCGGGCCCTCGTGCGCAGCCATGGCCGCCGCAGGGCCGGGATCGGTGCAGGCGGAGATTCCATGAGCCTGCGCCAGCAGTTGCTCGCCCTTCCGGTGGTCGAGCGTGAGCGCTTCCTGCGGGACTTCGTCTCGGCGCAGGCCGCCTCCGTGCTCGGGCACGGATCGACACAGCAGGTCGAGGCGGACCACACCTTCAAGGACCTCGGCTTCGACTCGCTCACCTCCGTCGAGTTGCGCAACCGCCTGAACACGGCCACCGGCATGAGGCTTTCCGCCACGCTGGTCTTCGACTACCCGACCCCGGCCGACGTGGCCCGCTTCGTGCTCACGGAACTGGTGGAGGACGCCGGCTCCGGCACCGCCGACGTCGGCACGACGCTGCCTCTGCTGATGAGTGTGACCGACGATCCGGTGGTGATCGTCGGTATGGCCTGCCGGTTCCCGGGCGGGGTGGGCTCGCCGGAGGACCTGTGGCGGCTGGTCAGTGAGGGTGGCGACGCGATCGGCGGGTTCCCGTCCGACCGTGGCTGGGACCTCGACGGCCTCTACGACCCCGAGCCGGGCATACCCGGTCGTACCTACGTCCGGGAGGGCGGTTTCCTCTACGGCGCATCGGAGTTCGATGCGGGGTTGTTCGGGATCTCGCCGCGTGAGGCGTTGGCGATGGATCCGCAGCAGCGGTTGTTGCTGGAGACGTCGTGGGAGGTGCTGGAGCGGGCGGGGATCGACCCGGTGACGCTGCGGGGCAGCCGTACCGGTGTCTTCGCCGGCGCCATGGCCCAGGACTACGGCTCCTTCCTCCGTTCGGGCGAGCTCGACTCCGGCGGTTACCTCATGACGGGGAACACCGGCAGCGTGGCCTCGGGCCGTATCGCCTACACCTTCGGTTTCGAGGGTCCTGCGGTCACCGTGGACACGGCGTGTTCGTCCTCCCTGGTCGCCCTGCATCTGGCGGCGCAGGCGCTGCGCTCCGGGGAGTGCGATCTGGCGCTGGCCGGTGGTGTGACGGTGATGTCCACGCCGGACACCTTCGTGGAGTTCTCGCGGCAGCGGGGGCTTGCGGTGGACGGCCGGTGCAAGGCGTTCTCGGACGGCGCGGACGGCACGGCGTGGTCCGAGGGCGTGGGCCTGCTGCTGGTGGAGCGCCTGTCGGACGCGCGGCGCAACGGCCATCGCGTGCTCGCCATGGTGGCCGGCTCGGCCGTCAACCAGGACGGCGCGTCCAACGGTCTGACCGCGCCCAACGGCCCCTCGCAGCAGCGGGTGATCCGGCAGGCGCTGGCGGGCGCCGGGCTGCGGGCCGCCGATGTGGACGCGGTGGAGGCACATGGCACCGGCACACCGCTGGGTGACCCGATCGAGGCGCAGGCACTGCTGGCGACCTACGGCCAGGACCGCGAACAGCCCCTGCTGCTCGGCTCGTTGAAGTCCAACATCGGTCATACGCAGGCGGCGGCCGGTGTGGGCGGGGTCATCAAGATGGTGATGGCGATGCGGCACGGAGCGCTGCCCCGCACCCTCCACCTGGAGGAGCCCTCCTCGCACGTCGACTGGACGGCAGGGGAGATCACCCTGCTGACCGGCAACACCGAGTGGCCCGAGACGGCCGACCGTCCCCGCCGTGCCGGTGTCTCGTCCTTCGGTATCAGCGGCACCAACGCCCACGTCATCCTCGAACAGGCCCCGGTGAACGAGACCGACGAGGACGACAGCCACCCGGACGAGACCAACAGTCGTAGCGTCCTCATCCCCCTCTCCGCCGCCGAACCCGCGGCCCTGCGCGCCCAAGCCGAGCGCCTGGCGGGTCTCCTGGCCTCGGACACCGAGCTGTCGCACCAGGACGTCGCGCTGTCCCTCGCGACGACGCGTTCCGCGCTGGAGCACCGGGCGGCAGTGGTGGCCGCCGACCGGCAGCAGGCCCTGGCCGGGCTCCGTGCCGTGGCCGAGCAGCGGACCGCCGGACGGGTGAGCAGCGGAACCGCCGTCGACGGTGGCGGCCGTACGGCCTTCCTCTTCGCGGGTCAGGGCTCGCAACGGCTGGGCATGGGACGGAAGTTGTACGAGACGTACCCCGTCTTCGCCGACGCCTTCGACGCCGTGGACGCGGGACTCCCCTTCGATCTGCGGGAGGTGGTGTTCGGTGACGACGCCGACCTGCTGAACCGGACGGAGTTCGCGCAGCCCGCCCTGTTCGCCCTAGAAGTGGCGCTGTTCCGGCTGCTGGAGTCGTGGGGTGTGCGTCCGGACGTGCTGCTCGGTCACTCGGTGGGCGAGTTGGCCGCCGCTCATGTCGCCGGGGTCTGGTCGCTGGCGGACGCGTGCCGTCTGGTGGCGGCGCGGGGCCGGCTGATGCAGGCGCTTCCGGCCGGTGGGGCGATGGTGGCGCTCCAGGCGTCCGAAGACGAGGTGCTGCCGCTGCTTTCGGGCCGGGAGAGCGAGGTCGGCATCGCCGCCGTCAACGGTGCGGAGGCGACCGTGGTCGCGGGCACCGAGGCGGCCGTCGAGGAGATCGCCGCGCACTTCCGCGGCCTCGACCGCAAGATCAACCGGCTGCGGGTGAGCCACGCCTTCCACTCGCCGCTGATGGAGCCCATGCTCGCCGAGTTCCGCACGGTCGCGGAGAGCCTCGTCTACGGTCGTCCGCAGCTGACCCTCGTCTCGGCGCTCACCGGCGACCTCGCCGACGTCGACGAGGTGATGACGGCCGAGCACTGGGTGCGGCACGTCCGCCACGCCGTGCGGTTCGTCGACGCGGTCCGCCGGGTGCGGGCCGAAGGAGCCACGAAATGGCTGGAGTTGGGGCCTGACGGCACACTCACCGCGCTGGCGCGGGCCGAGGTGCACGCCGACCCCGCCGAGCAGGCACTCCTCGTGCCCGCGCTGCGCAAGGACCGCGACGAAGCCGGGACGCTTCTGACCGCCGTGGCCGAGCTGTACGCCCGGGGCACCGACCCGCGCTGGCCGACCGTGTTCGCGGGCGGCGGCGCACGCCGGGTCGACCTGCCGACATACGCGTTCCAGCGGCAGCGGTTCTGGCCGGACGCCCCGAGCGCCACGGCCGGTGACGCGGCCGGGCTCGGGCTCACCGCCGCCGGGCACCCCCTGCTCGGCGCCGAGGTCGCGCTGGCGGAAGGCAGCGGAACCCTGCTCACCGGCAGGATCTCCCTCAGGATCCACCCGTGGCTGCGCGACCACGCGGTGGCGGGCACGGTCCTCTTCCCCGGCACGGGCTTCCTGGAACTGGCGCTGCAGGCCGGTCTCCGCGTCGGCTGCGGCCGGCTGACGGACCTGACCCTCGAGACGCCGCTCGTCCTCGGCGAGCAGCACGCGGTACGGATCCAGGTCGCCGTGGGCGGCCCGGACGAGTCGGGACGGCGGACCGTGTCCGTCCACTCGCGGGCCGACTCCGCCGACGGTGAGGCCCATGCCGGGACCGGGGGATGGGTGCGCCACGCGGGCGGATTCCTCGACGCGGACCACACCGAAGAGGCCGACCGCCCCGCCGACCCAAGTCACTTCGCGATCTGGCCGCCCGAGAACGCGGACGCCGTCCCACTGCACGGCTTCTACGACCGTCTCGCGGACGAGGGGTACGCCTACGGCCCCGTCTTCCAGGGCCTGCGCGCCGTCTGGCGCGAGGGAGAGGACGTCTACGCCGAGGTCGGGCTGCCCGCCGACCTCGAGGACGAGGCGGGGCGCCACGGTCTGCACCCCGCCCTGCTGGACGCCGCGCTGCACGCGTGGCTCGCCGCGAGCCGGGCCACGGCGGACGGCTCCGGCGACGCGACCGCCGCCGGCGCGGTACGGCTGCCGTTCTCCTGGAGCGGCGCCTCACTGACCGCGGTCGGCGCGTCCGCCGTACGCGTGCGGCTCTCTCCCCTGGACGAGGAGACGCTCACCCTCACCCTTGCCGACTCGCAGGGCCGTGACGTGGCCCGCGTCGACGCCCTCACCCTGCGCGAGCTGAGCAGGGACGCACTGGCACCCGCCGCCGAGGGACCGGCGCCGCGTGACGCGCTGTTCCGGCTGGACTGGAGCGCGCTGCCCGCCCCGTCCGGCCCCCGCCCCCTTCCCGACCGGGAGGCACAGTGGGCCGTCGTCGGACCTGAGATCGCCGGGCTCGACGAAGCGCCCGCCGGTCACTACCCGGACCTCTCCGCGCTGGCCGACGCGGTCGCCGCGGGAACACCCCTGCCGGGTGCGGTGTTCGTCGCCTGCGGCCCCACCGCGATCGGAGGACCGGGCCCGCTGAAGGACCCGCACGGGCCCCTCGCGCCGGACGCCGTGGACACCACCAGGACGGTGCTGCACCACGTCCTCTCCCTCGTCCAGGGCTGGCTGGCCGACGACCGTTTCGGCGCCGCCCGGCTGGTGCTGGTGACCCGGGGCGCGGTGCCCGCCGACGGCGACCGGGCGCTCACCGACCCGGTGGCCGCCTCCGTCTGGGGGCTCGTCCGCTCCGCGCAGTCGGAGCACCCCGGACGCCTCGTCCTGCTCGACCTGGCCCCCGACGCACCCGGCGCCACCGAGCCGGTTCCGGTCGCCGACGCCGACGCCGACGCCGACGCCGACAGCGACAGCGGTGCCGGCGACCGGACCGACCCCGCCGCCGCGCTCGCCTCCGGCGAACCGCAGCTCGCCCTGCGCGGTGATGCCGCGCTCGTGCCCCGGCTGGCCCCGGCCGGCACCGGGGGCGCGCTGCTCCCGCCGCCCGGTGAGCCGGTGTGGCGCCTGGACGTCACCACGCCCGGCACCCTCGACAGCCTGACCCTCGTCGGCTGCCCCGACGTCAACGCACCGCTCGCCCCCGGCGAGGTGCGCGTGGCGATGCGCGCCACCGGCGTCAACTTCCGCGACGTACTGGTCTGTCTGGGCATGCTGGACCGTGAGGTCCCCGGCCGCGAGGGAGCGGGCGTGGTCCTGGAGACCGGCCCCGGCGTCACCGGCCTCACGGCCGGCGACCGGGTGCTCGGACTCTTCTCCGGGGCGTACGGCCCGGTCGCGGTGACCGACCACCGGCTGCTCACCCGGCAGCCGGACGACTGGACCTTCACCGAGGCCGCCGCGGCGCCCATCGTCTTCCTGAGTGCCTACCACGGCCTGGTCGACCTCGCGGATCTGCGCCCCGGCGAGGCCGTCCTCGTCCACGCGGGCACCGGCGGCGTCGGTATGGCCGCCGTCCAGCTCGCCCGGCACCTGGGCGCCGAGGTCTTCGCCACCGCCGCCCCCGCCAAATGGGAGACGCTGCGGGCGATGGGCCTGGACGACGACCACATCGCGTCCTCGCGCGACACCGACTTCGAGGCGAAGTTCCTGCGGGTGACCTCCGGCCGAGGCGTCGATGTCGTCCTCAACTCCCTGGCCCGGGAACTCATCGACGCCTCGTTCCGGCTGCTGCCGCGCGGCGGCCGCTTCATCGAGATGGGCAAGACCGACCTGCGCGACGCGCAGACCGTCGCCGCCGAGCACCAGGGCGTGGTCTACCGGGCGTTCGACCTCAGGGACGTCGACCCCGACCACACCGCCGAGATGCTGACCGCCGTGCTCGCGCTGTTCGAACAGCGCGCCCTGCGCCCGCTCCCGGTCACCACCTGGGACGTACGGCGGGCCCCCGAGGCCTTCCGCCACCTCAGCCAGGCCCGGCACACCGGCAAGATCGTCCTCACCGTCCCCGAACTGCCCGTCGACCTCGCCCGCACCCCGGCCACCGCCGCAGCCCCGGGCACCGCCGGACCCGCCGAACGGCCTACCGACACCGAACCCGCCGCAGCCCCGGCCCCCGCCGGACACACCCGGGAAGCCGCCCACCACGTCGGCGCCGTAGCGCACTCCCGCCCCCACGGCACCGTCCTCATCACCGGCGGTACCGGCACGCTCGGCGGTCTGTTCGCCCGGCACCTGGTGACCCGCCACGGTGTCCGCCATCTGCTGCTGACCAGCCGTAGCGGCCCCGACGCCCCGGGTGCCGCCGACCTCACCGCGGAACTCACCGGGCTCGGTGCCACCGTCACCGTCACCGCCTGCGACATCGCCGACCGGGACGCCCTGGCCGGCCTGCTCGCGGCGATCCCCGCCGAGCGCCCGCTGACAGCGGTCGTCCACGCGGCCGGCATCCTCGACGACGGCATCCTCGACGCCATGACGCCCGAGCGCGTCGACCGCGTCCTGCGCCCGAAGGCACAGGCCGCGTGGAACCTGCACGAACTGACCCGCGACCTGCCCCTGTCGGCGTTCGTCCTCTTCTCCTCCGTGGCCGCCACCTTCGGCAGCCAGGGACAGGCCAACTACGCCGCCGCCAACGCCTTCCTCGACACGCTGGCCCAGCACCGCCGGGCCCAGGGACTGCCCGCGCTCTCCCTGGCATGGGGTCTGTGGGAGACCGACGACGGCATGGCGGGCACCCTCGGCGCCGCCGACCTGCGGCGCATCGGCCGGATGGGTCTCGCCCCGCTCCCGGCGGAGGAGGGCCTCGCCCTGTTCGACGCGGCCCTCGCCGCCGACCAGGCACTGCTGCTGCCGACCCGCCTCGACCTGGCCGGCCTGGAACGCCGCGGCGCCGAACCCCCCGCCCTGCTCAAGGCGCTGGCCCGGACCCCGGTCCGACGGGCCGCGGCCGACCCCGCCGGCCCGGCGAGCGACACCCGGGACGACGGAAGCGGTACGCGGCTGTCGTTCACCGAGCAGCTGCGCCCGCTCCCCGCCGAGGAACGGCAGCGGGCCGCTCTGGACCTCGTCCGCACCCACACCGCGGCGGTCCTCGGGCACTCCGACCCCGAAGCGGTCGACGCCGACCGGCCGTTCAAGTCCCTGGGCTTCGACTCGCTCACCGCGGTCGAGATGCGCAACCGGCTCGGCACGGCCACCGGACTCACCCTGCGGGCCACGCTGATCTTCAGCTACCCGACGCCCGCGGTCCTCGCCCGTCATCTGCTGGACCAGTGCGCACCACAGGACGAACGACCGGCCGACGTCCTCCTCGCGGAACTCGACAAACTCGAGTCCGTGATGGCCGAGGCACACCGCGCGGCCGACGGAGCGGAGAGCGACGCCGCGTTGGGCGACAAGGTGACCGCCCGACTGCGGGACCTGCTGACCCGGTGGACGGGCGGCAGGGACGGCGCGGACGGCACGGACGGCACGGACGGCACCACGACGACCGGGACCGGACTCGAATCCGCCACGGACGACGAGATGTTCGACCTCATCAACAAAGAGCTGGGCATTTCCTGACCCCGACCGACCCCGGACCGCTCAGGACCGACGTCTCCGGATCCCCTCGGGGCTCCTCCTAGGAAGTGGCATCGAATGGCGAGCAACGAAGAGAAGCTGCGGGACTACCTCAAGCTGGTCACGGCCGACCTTCGTCAGACACGCAAACGTCTGCAGGACCTCGAGGAACAGCAGCAGGAACCCGTCGCGATCGTCGCGATGGGCTGCCGCTTCCCCGACGGGGCCGACACCCCCGAGGCACTGTGGCGGCTGCTGGCCTCGGGGACCGACGCCGTCTCCCCGTTCCCGGCCGACCGTGGCTGGGACCTGGACGCGCTGTACGACCCCGACCCCGACCGGCCCGGAACCTCGTACGTCCGCGAAGGCGGCTTCCTGCACGAGGCGCCGCTGTTCGACGCCGAGTTCTTCGAGATCTCGCCCCGCGAGGCCCAGGCGATGGACCCGCAGCAAAGGCTGCTGCTGGAGACCTCCTGGGAGGCCGTGGAGCGCGTCGGCATCCTGCCCGCCGCCCTGCGCGGCTCGTCCACCGGCGTGTTCGTCGGCGCCATCGCCCAGGACTACCTGCCGCGCTCCCACGACTCCCAGGCCGACCTCGGCGGCCATCTCCTCACCGGCAGCACCATCAGCGTCGCCTCCGGCCGCATCGCCTACTCCTTCGGCCTGGAGGGCCCCGCCGTCACGGTCGACACGGCGTGCTCCTCCTCGCTGGTGGCGCTCCACCTCGCCGTACGGTCCCTGCGCTCCGGCGAGTGCGACCTGGCCCTCGGCGGTGGCGTGACCGTCATGTCCGGCCCCGAGATGTTCGTCGACTTCGGACGGCAGCGCGCGCTCGCCGCCGACGGCCGGTGCAAGGCGTTCTCCGCCGCAGCCAACGGCTTCGGCCCCGCCGAGGGCGTCGGCATGCTGCTCCTGGAACGCCTCTCCGACGCCCGCCGAAACGGCCACCCCGTCCTCGCCGTGATCCGCGGCAGCGCGGTCAACCAGGACGGCGCGTCCAACGGCCTGACCGCCCCCAACGGCCCCGCCCAGGAGCGGGTCATCCACGCGGCCCTGGCCAACGCGGGCCTGTCCGCCGTGGACATCGACGCCATCGAGGCGCACGGCACCGGCACCCCGCTCGGCGACCCCATCGAGGCGGAGGCGCTGCTGGCCACCTACGGCGCCGACCGCCCCGTGGACCGCCCCCTGTGGCTCGGCTCGGTGAAGTCCAACATCGGACACACCCAGGCGGCCGCCGGTGTCGCCGGCGTCATCAAACTCGTCCTGGCCATGCGCCACGGCCTGCTGCCCCGCACCCTGCACGCCGACGAGCCGTCCCCGCACATCGACTGGACCGCCGCCGAGCTCCGCCTGCTCACCCAGGAGCAGCCCTGGCCCCGCCCCGACGACCGGCCGCGCCGCGCCGCCGTCTCCTCGTTCGGCATCAGCGGCACCAACGCCCACCTGATCGTCGAGGAAGCCCCCGCGCCCGAGCCGCTCGACCCGCAGAGCGAGACGGACCAGGTACGCGCCGCTGCCACTCCCACGACCGGCCCCGACCGGCCGACCGGCGAACGCCCCCTGCCCTGGGTGCTGTCCGCCCGTAGCCGCGCCGCCGTGCAGGCACAGGCCGCCCGCCTGCTCACCCACCTCGACGACGAGCCCCACCTGCACCCCGCCGACATCGGCCGCGCCCTCGTCACGACCCGCTCCACCTTCGAACACCGGGCCGTGATCACCGGTCGCACCCTCGCCGACCTGCGCACCGGCCTCACCGCCCTCGCCGCCGACGAGTCCCACCCCCACACCGTCAAGGGAAGCGTCCGGCCCGGCGGACGACTGGCGGTGCTGTTCACCGGCCAGGGCTCGCAACGCCTGGGTATGGGGCGCGAGTTGTACGACACCTACCCCGTCTTCGCCGAGGCCTTCGATGCCGTGGACGCGGAACTCCCCTTCGATCTGCGGGAGGTGGTGTTCGGTGACGACGCTGACCTGCTGAACCGCACGGAGCACGCCCAACCGGCCCTGTTCGCACTGGAAGTGGCCTTGTTCCGGCTGGTGGAGTCGTGGGGTGTACGCCCGGACGTCGTCGCCGGTCACTCGATCGGTGAGATCGCGGCCGCGTATGTGGCGGGGGTGTGGTCGCTGGCGGACGCGTGCCGTCTGGTAGTGGCGCGGGGCCGGCTGATGCAGGCACTTCCCGCCGGGGGCGCGATGGTGGCGATCCAGGCGACCGAGGACGAGGTCCTGCCCTTCCTGGGCGACGAGGTGGGCATCGCGGCGGTCAACGGACCCCAGGCCGTGGTGATCTCGGGTGAGGCGGACGCGGTCGCGGAGATCGCGGACGGCTTCCTCTCCCAAGGCCGCAAGGTCACCCCCCTACGGGTCAGCCACGCCTTCCACTCCCCGCTGATGGACCCGATGCTCGACGACTTCCGGGCCGTGGCCGAGACCCTCACCTACAACCCCCCGCGTATCGCCGTGGTCTCCCATGTCACCGGCCGCCCCGCCGGTCCCGACGAACTCACTTCCCCCGACTACTGGGTGCGGCACGTCCGCCGCCCGGTCCGCTTCGCCGACGGCGTCCGCACCCTGGCGGAGCGCAAGGTCGGCCGACTGCTCGAACTGGGCCCCGACGGCCAGTTGACCGCCCTGGCCCAGAGTTGCCTGGACGGCGGATCCCACGTCTTCGCGACCGCCCTCAGCAAGGACCGGCCCGAGCCCGACACCTTCCTCGCCGCCCTCGCCCGGCTCCACGTCAGCGGTCTCCCGGTCCGCTGGGAGACGGCGTTCGCCCCCAACGAGCAGACGGTCGCCGACGAGCGGGTCCCCCTGCCGACCTACGCGTTCCAGCGGCGCCGCTTCTGGTCCCGGGACGCGGGCTCGACGCACGGGGATCTGGGTGCGGTGGGGTTGGGTGCGGCGGGGCATCCGTTGGTGGGTGCTGCGGTGGAGTTGGCTGGTGGGGACGGTGTGTTGTTGACGGGTCGGTTGTCGGTGGTGGTGCAGGAGTGGTTGCGTGATCATGTGGTGGGGGGTGTGGTGATGTTTCCGGGGACGGGGTTCCTGGAGTTGGCGTTGCGGGCCGGTGAGGAGGTGGGTTGTGGCGGGGTGGAGGATCTGACGATCGCTGCGCCGTTGGTGGTGCCGGAGCGTGGTGGGGTGCGGGTTCAGGTGCGGGTGGGTGCGGCGGATGACGCCGGCCGGCGTGCACTGGAGATCCACTCCCGTACGGACGACGCCCTCGACTCAGATCCGTGGACCCTCCATGTGACCGGCGCGCTCTCCGAGACCTCGGAGACGCCGTCGGCCGGCGGTTTCGATTTCGGTGTGTGGCCGCCGCGGGATGCGGTGGCGGTGCCGGTCGAGGGGGTGTATGAGCGTTTTGCGGGGCTGGGGTTGTCGTATGGGCCTGTGTTCCGGGGTTTGCGTGGGGTGTGGCGGCGTGGGGACGAGGTTTTTGCCGAGGTGGGGCTGCCGGAGGGACACGAGGAAGGGGCGGTGCGGTTCGGTGTGCATCCGGCGTTGATGGATGCGGCGTTGCATGCGGTGGTGTTCACGTCGGTGTTCGGGGAGGGGCGGGCGCGGTTGCCTTTCTCGTGGTCGGGTGTGTCGTGGTGGGCGTCGGGTGCGCGTGGGTTGCGTGTGCGGATGGTGGTGGTGGGGTCGGGCGTGGTGGCGTTGGAGCTGGCGGATCCGGCGGGTGGGTTGGTGGGGTCGGTGGAGTCGCTGGTGTTGCGGGAGGCGTCGGGCGGCCTGGTGGCTGCGGACTCCGGTCACGTCGACCACCTCTTCCAGACCGACTGGGTGAAGATCTCCGCGAGCCCGGGTCCCGTTCCGGCGCCCCTTCGTACCGCTCTGCCGGGATCCGACGAGACCGTGCCCGCCGATGTGCTCGTTCGGGTCGAGCGCCCGGCCGACGACACCGCCGAGTCCGCCCACACGATGACCAGGCAGGTGCTCACCCTCCTCACCGAGTGGCTGGCGGAGGAGCGGTTCGAGGGTGGCCGTCTGGTGGTCGTCACCGAGGGGGCGGTGGCGTGGGACGGCGTGGCGGTGGATCCGGTGCTGTCGGCGGTGTGGGGTCTGGTGCGGTCGGCGCGGGCGGAGAATCCGGGGCGGTTCGCGCTGGTCGACGTGGACGGAACGGACGAGTCGTGGGCCGTGGTGAGCGGGGCGCTGGCCTCCGGGGAGTCCGAGTACGCGGTACGTGCGGGGGGCGTTTTCGTTCCGCGCCTGGTGCGTGCGGTGCCGGATGCCGGGCTTGCGGTTCCGGCGGGGGAGTCCGCGTGGCGGCTGGATGTCGCGGAGAGGGGGACGCTGGAGGGGCTGGTGTTGCGTGCTGTTCCGTCGGAGGAGTTGGCGGAGCAGCAGGTTCGTATTGCTGTGCGTGCGGCGGGTGTCAATTTCCGTGATGTGCTGAACGCGCTCGGTATGTACCCGGGGGATGCGAAGGATTTCGGTCTGGAGGGTGCGGGTGTGGTGACCGAGGTCGGCCCAGAGGTGTCCGGGCTGGCGGTCGGTGACCGGGTGATGGGTCTGTTCTCGGGTTCGTTCGGGCCGGTGGTCGTGGCGGATGCGCGGAAGGTGGCCCGGATCCCGGCGGGCTGGACGTTCGCTGAGGCGGCGTCGGCGCCGGTGGTGTTCCTGACGGCGTATCACGCGCTGACCGAGCTGGGGGGTGTGCGGTCGGGGGAGTCGGTGCTGGTGCATGCGGCGGCCGGTGGTGTGGGTATGGCGGCGGTGCAGCTGGCGCGGCACTTGGGTGCGGAGGTGTTCGGCACGGCGAGTGCCGGCAAGTGGGACACCCTGCGCACCCTCGGCCTGGACGACACGCACATCGCCTCGTCCCGCGACACCGGGTTCGAATCGGCCTTCCTCGCGGCGACTGATGGCCGGGGTATGGATGTGGTCCTGGACTCGCTGGCTGGTGAGTTCGTGGACGCGTCACTGCGGCTGCTGCCGCGTGGTGGTCGTTTCCTGGAGATGGGCAAGACCGATGTCCGGGACCCGGAGGTCGTGGCCGCCGAGCACTCCGGGGTCATGTACCGGGCGTTCGATCTGATGGATGTGGAGCCGGAGCGGATCGGCCGGATGCTGGCCGAGCTGGTGGTGCTGTTCGAGGCGGGGGTGCTCAAGCCGCTGCCGGTCACCTGCTGGGATGTCCGGCGTGCTGCGGAGGCGTTCCGGTATCTGTCGCAGGCGCGGCATGTGGGCAAGGTGGTTCTGACGGTTCCGGCGCCGCTGGATCCGGACGGGACGGTGTTGGTGACCGGTGGCACCGGTGGTCTGGGCGCGCTGGTGGCCCGTCGTCTGGTGACCGAGCATGGTGTACGGCGTCTGTTGCTGGCCAGTCGGCGCGGTCTCGACGCCCCGGGTGCGACCGAACTCGTGGCGGAGCTCGTCGAGCTGGGTGCCGAGGTCGAGGTCGCGGCCCTGGATGTGGCCGACCGTGACCAACTCGCCGCGGTGCTCGCCGGGCGCTCGCTGACCGCCGTGGTCCACACGGCGGGCGTCCTCGACGACGGTGTGGTCGCCTCCCTCACCCCCGACCGGCTGGCGAAGGTCATGCGGCCGAAGGCCGACGCGGTGGTGCACCTGCATGAGCTGACCCGTGACGCCGACCTGTCCGCGTTCGTGGTCTTCTCCTCCGTCGCCGGTACTTTCGGCGGAGCGGGTCAGGCGAACTACGCGGCCGCCAACGCATACCTGGACGCCTTCGCCACCACCCGCCGCACCGCCGGCCTGCCCGCGACCGCTCTCGCCTGGGGTCCCTGGGCGCCCGGCGCGGGTATGACCGCCGAGCTGACCGACGCGGACCTGCGCCGCATCGCCCGCGAGGGTATGCAGCCCCTTGCTCCCGAGCAGGGCCTCGGGTTGTTCGATACCGCACTGAAGATCGGCCCGGCACTCGAACGGGCGGCGGTGCTGCCGATCAATCTCGACCTGGCAGCGCTCCGGAGGCGAGGCCAGGTCCCTGATCTGCTGCGCTCGCTCGTGCGCGCGCCCGGGCGCCGGGCTGCTGAGGCACGCGCGGCGGTCGGAGGGGCGGCCGACCTCGGCCGCCAGGTCAGAGGGCTTCCCGAGACCGAGCGGGAGAAATTCCTGCTGGACCTGGTGTGCGGACAGGCCGCTGCCGTCCTGGGCCATGCCTCCGCCGCCGACCTGGAGGCCGATCAGGCGTTCAAGGCCCTCGGTTTCGACTCTCTGACCTCGGTGGAGCTCCGCAATCGCGTGAGCGCCGCCACCGGCATGAGGCTCCCCGCCACGCTGGTCTTCGACTACCCGACCCCTGCCGCCCTGGCACGGTACCTCCTGTCCGAGGTGTCGGACGGGGACGAGACCGACGACACGGCGTCCGTGCTGCCTGCGCTGACGAGTGTGACCGACGATCCGGTGGTGATCGTCGGTATGGCCTGCCGGTTCCCGGGTGGGGTGGGCTCGCCGGAGGACCTGTGGCGGCTGGTCAGTGAGGGCGGGGACGCGATCGGGGGATTCCCCACGGATCGCGGGTGGGACCTCGACGGACTGTACGATCCCGAGCCGGGCACGGTCGGTCGTACCTACGTCCGCGAAGGCGGTTTCCTCTACGACGCCGCCCTGTTCGATTCCACGCTCTTCGGGATCTCGCCGCGTGAGGCGTTGGCGATGGATCCGCAGCAGCGGTTGCTGCTGGAGACGTCGTGGGAGGTGCTGGAGCGGGCGGGGATCGATCCGGCGACGCTGCGGGGCAGCCGAACCGGTGTCTTCGCCGGCGCCATCACCCAGGACTACGGCTCCTGCATGCGCGCGGGGGAACACGACTCCGACGGCTATCTGCTGACCGGTTCGACGGGCAGTGTGGCTTCGGGCCGTATCGCCTACACCTTCGGTTTCGAGGGTCCTGCGGTCACCGTGGACACGGCGTGTTCGTCGTCGCTGGTGGCGCTGCATCTGGCGGCGCAGGCGCTGCGCTCGGGTGAGTGTGATCTGGCGCTGGCCGGTGGTGTGACGGTGATGGCGGGTCCGGAGATGTTCGTGGAGTTCTCGCGGCAGCGGGGGCTTGCGGTGGACGGCCGGTGCAAGGCGTTCTCGGACGGCGCGGACGGTACGGCGTGGTCGGAGGGTGTGGGTCTGCTGCTGGTGGAGCGGTTGTCGGACGCGCGGCGTCACGGCCATCGTGTGCTCGCGGTGGTGGCCGGTTCAGCGGTCAACCAGGACGGCGCGTCCAACGGTCTGACCGCGCCCAACGGCCCCTCGCAGCAGCGGGTGATCCGGCAGGCGCTGGCGGGTGCCGGGCTGCGGGCCGCCGATGTGGACGCGGTGGAGGCGCACGGCACCGGCACACCGCTGGGTGACCCGATCGAGGCGCAGGCGCTGCTGGCGACCTACGGCCAGGACCGCGAACAACCGCTCCTGCTGGGCTCGTTGAAGTCGAACATCGGTCATACGCAGGCGGCGGCCGGTGTGGGCGGCGTCATCAAGATGGTGATGGCGATGCGGCACGGTGTGCTGCCCCGCACCCTCCACCTGGAGGAACCCTCCTCGCACGTCGACTGGACGGCAGGGGAGATCACCCTGCTGACCGGCAACACCGAGTGGCCCGAGACTGCCGATCGTCCCCGCCGGGCCGGTGTCTCGTCCTTCGGTATCAGTGGCACCAACGCCCACGTCATCCTCGAACAGGCCCCTCACACGGAGACGACTACCGGCACGGACGAGGTGCAGGCGCGTCCGGTGGTCCTGCCGTGGGTGCTTTCCGCGGCCGGCACCGGACTGCGCGCCCAGGCCGAGAGCCTGGCGGCCTTCGTCGAAGCACAACCCGACCTCTCCCTCGCCGACGCCGCCTTCACGCTGGCCACCACACGTACCGTCCTGGAGCACCGCGCGGTCGTCCTGGCCGCCGACCGGGACGAGTTGCTGAGGGGGTTGCGGGCGCTGGCGGAGGGCTCCGATGCTCCAGGCCTGACACGGGCGGGGAAGACGACTCTGCTCTTCGCGGGGCAGGGTTCCCAGCGCCTGGGCATGGGGCGGGAGTTGTACGACACCTACCCGGTGTTCGCCGAGGCCTTCGACGCGGTGGACGCGGAACTGCCCTTCAGCCTGCGGGAGGTGGTGTTCGGTGACGACGCCGACCCGCTGAACCGGACGGAGTTCACGCAGCCGGCCCTGTTCGCCCTCGAAGTGGCGCTGTTCCGGCTGCTGGAGTCGTGGGGTGTGCGCCCCGACGTCCTCGCCGGGCATTCCATCGGTGAGATAGCGGCCGCTCACGTCGCCGGGGTCTGGTCGCTGGCGGATGCGTGTCGTCTGGTGGCGGCGCGGGGCCGGCTGATGCAGGCGTTGCCCGCCGGGGGCGCGATGGTGGCGCTCCAGGCCGCCGAGGACGAGGTGCTGCCCCTGCTCGGTGACGAAGTCGGGATCGCTGCGGTCAACGGTCCCCAGGCTGTGGTGGTTTCGGGTGTGGAGTCCGCAGTCGGGGAGATCGCGGAGCGTTTCCGTGCTCAGGGCCGCAAGGTCACCGCGCTGCGGGTGAGCCACGCCTTCCACTCGCCGTTGATGGAGCCGATGCTCGCGGACTTCCGCAAGGTTGCCGAGAGTCTGACGTACGAGCGGCCGAAGCTTGCCCTGGTCTCGACGGTGACGGGTGAGGCGGCCACGGCCGAGGAGCTGATGTCGGCGGACTACTGGGTCGGTCATGTGCGCAGGCCGGTGCGTTTCGCCGACGCCGTGCGCACCCTCGCCGACCAGAACGTCAACCGTTCCCTCGAACTCGGTCCGGACGGCACCCTCACCGCCCTCGCTCAGGCCTCCCTCGACGACACCGAGGGCACCGTGCTCGCACCCCTGCTGCGCAAGGACCGGCCCGAGGCACCGGCCGCCCTCGCCGCCCTCGCCGCCCTGTTCACCGCGGGCGCCGACGTGGACTGGCGTGCCGTCCTGCCCGCCGGCGTTGCCGACGCCGTGGAGCTGCCGACGTACGCCTTCCAGCGGAAGCGGTTCTGGCCTGAGGTGTCGCAGAGTCGTCCCGGCGACCTGGCCGCCGCGGGTCTCGACGCGGCCGGGCACCCGCTGCTCGGCGCCGCCGTGGAACTCGCGGACGGCGGAGCGGTGTTGACCGGTCGCCTCGCGCTGAACTCCCACCCGTGGCTGCGGGACCACGACGTGCTGGGCGCGGTGGTCTTCCCGGGGACGGGCTGGGCCGAGCTGGCACTGCGCGCGGGCGACCAGGTCGGCTGCACCAGGGTCGAGGAGCTGACGATCGCGGTGCCGCTGCTGGTGCCGGAGCAGGGCATGGTCCGCCTGCGGGTCACCGTCGGCGAGGCCGACGATGCCGGACGCCGCACGGTGGAGGTGCACTCACGCCCCGAGGACACCTCGGACGACACACCGTGGGTGATGCACGCCGACGGTCTGCTCGCTCCGGACACGGCGGCGGAGGCACCCACCGACGCCGGATCCGACCTTGCCGTCTGGCCCCCGCAGGGTGCCGAGCCCCGCCCCGTGGCCGACGTCTACGACCGGTTCGCCGCCGCCGGGCTGACGTACGGGCCGGTATTCCAGGGGCTGCGCACCGTGTGGCGGCGGGGCGACGAGGTGTTCGCCGAGGTCGTCCTGCCGGAGGAGCACGAGGGGCTCGCGGGCCGTTTCGGCGTGCACCCCGCGCTGCTGGACTCGGCCCTGCACGCCGTCCTCTTCGGTCCTCTCGGTGACACGGGCGCCGGACGACTGCCGTTCTCCTGGCGGGGGCTGTCCCTGCACGCGTCCGGGGCCCGCGCCCTGCGGGTGCGGGTGGTTCCGGCCGGCCCCGACGCGGTGTCCCTGTACGTGGCCGACCCGTCGGGTGGCGCGGTCGCGACGGTCGAGTCGCTGATCCTGCGCGAGGCGCCCGCCGACGGGGTGGGCGGCATCTCCTCCGCGACAGCGACCGCAGCCGCGGGCGCCTCCGCCGGAACGTACGTGATCGACTGGACGCCCTTGCGGTCGGCAGCCCTGCCCTCGGCTCCGGCCCCCTCCGGGACGGCTTTCACCAGGGACGGCCGTACGGTCCTTCTGACGGACCACGCGACCCCCGACGACCACACGACCGCCGTACACCCGGCCGTCCCCGTCCGTACCTGGTCGGAGCTGATCCGAGCCGTGCACGACGGCGACCCCGTCCCCGGGACCGTGCTGCTGCCGTGGAGCGGTCCGGCCGACGCCTCGCTGTGCGGCTCAGCCGCCGCGGCCCATGCCGTCACCGCCGCCGCGCTCACCTTCGTACAGGAGTGGCTGGCGGCCGACGACCTCGCGGAGGCCCGGCTCGTCGTCGTCACCCGGGGCGCGGTGGCAGCGCGGCCGAACGAGGAGTCGGATCCGGCGCTGGCCGCTCTGTGGGGTCTCCTGCGATCCGCCCGCACGGAGAACCCCGGCCGCATCGCGCTGGCCGACCTGGACGGCACGCCGGGGTCCTGGAACACACTGGTCGCGCTTCTCACCGGCCCGGACCTTCCCGCTGCCGAAGCCGAACTGGTCGTCCGGGGGGACGAGGTACTCGTACCCCGGTTGGCCCAGGCGTCCCTGCCCCGGCCCTCCTCACCCACCCCCACCGATGTCCGCCCCGATGGCGAGAGCTCCTCGGTGCGCCTCGCGGACGGCACCGTCCTCGTCACCGGCGGCACCGGCGGCCTGGGCGCCCTGGTCGCGCGTCACCTGGTCACCGAGCACGGCGTACGCCACCTGCTGCTGGCGGGCCGACGCGGACCCGAGGCGCCGGGCGCGGGCGAACTCACCGCCGAGCTCACCGCATTGGGCGCCGACGTCACCGTCGCGGCCTGCGACGTGGCCGACCGCCAGGCCCTGGAGAGCCTGCTGGCCTCGGTCCCGGACGACCGCCCGCTGAGCGGAGTGATCCACACCGCCGGGGTCGTCGACGACGGCGTACTCGCCTCGCTGACCGTGGAACGACTGCTCACGGTGCTGCGTCCCAAGGCGGACGCGGCCGCGCACCTCGACGCGCTCACCCGCGACCTGGACCTGGCCGCGTTCGTGCTGTTCTCCTCGGTGTCGGCCACCTTCGGCGGTGCCGGGCAGGCCAACTACGCCGCGGCCAACGCCTACCTGGACGCCCTCGCCCGGTGCCGCCGCAACCTCGGTCTGCCCGCGGTCTCGCTCGCCTGGGGCCCCTGGGCGCCCGGCGCGGGCATGACCGCCGAGCTGACCGAAGCGGATCTGAAGCGCATGGCGCGCGGCGGCGTACGACCGCTCGCCGCCGAGCAGGGCCTCGCCGTACTCGACGCCGTGCTCCGGGACCGCGAACCCGCCTTCCTCCTCCCCGTCGACCTCGACCTCCGGGCGCTGCGTGAACTCCCCGACCCGCCCGCGCTGGTACGAGGGCTGGTGCGCGACCCCGCCCGGCGCACCGCGTACACCGGCGGCCACGGCGCCGGCGGCGAAGAGCTGCGCGGCCGGCTGCTGGCCCTGCCCTCCGCCGAACGCGAACCGTTCCTGCTGGACCTGGTCTCCGGCCTGGTGGCCCAAGTACTCGGACACGCCTCCGCCGCCGACGTGGAACCGGGCCAGGCGTTCAAGACGCTGGGCTTCGACTCACTGACCTCGGTCGAGCTGCGCAACCGCGTCAACGCGACCGCCGGGCTGCGCCTGCCCGCGACGCTGGTGTTCGACCACCCCTCGCCCCTCGCGCTCGCCCGGCACCTGCTGACCGCGCTCGTCGGCGACACCGCCCAGGCCCAGGGCGCGGGGCTGCCCGCAGGGCGGGGTACGGACGACGACCCCGTGGTCATCGTCGGCATGGCCTGCCGGTTCCCCGGCGGCGTCGAGTCGCCCGAGGACCTGTGGCGACTGGTCAGCGAGGGCGGCGACGCGATCGGTGACTTCCCGACCGACCGCGGATGGGACCTGGAGGAGCTGTACGACCCCGAGCCCGGCCGGCTCGGCACGACCTACGTCCGGCGAGGCGGTTTCCTCTACGACGCGGCGGACTTCGACGCCGGACTCTTCGGGATCTCGCCGCGCGAGGCCCTGGCGATGGACCCGCAGCAACGGCTGCTGCTGGAGGTGTCCTGGGAGGTCCTGGAACGGGCCGGCATCGACCCGACCGCCCTGCGCGGCAGCCGCACCGGGGTGTTCGCCGGCGTCATGGGCCAGGACTACAACTCCTGCCTGCGCGAGGGGGAGCACGACTCCGACGGCTACCTGCTCACCGGCAACACCAGCAGCGTCCACTCCGGCCGTATCGCCTACACCTTCGGCCTGGAGGGCCCGGCGATGACGGTCGACACCGCCTGCTCCTCCTCCCTGGTCACCCTGCATCTGGCCGCACAGTCGCTGCGGGCCGGCGAGTGCGATCTCGCCCTCACCGGCGGTGTCATGGTGATGTCCACGCCGGACACCTTCGTCGACTTCAGCCAGCAGCGTGGCCTCGCCTCCGACGGCCGCTGCAAGTCCTTCGGCGCCGGAGCCGACGGCACCGCCTGGTCCGAGGGCATCGGCATGCTGGTGCTGGAGCGCCTGTCGGAAGCGCGGCGCAACGGTCATCGTGTGCTGGCGGTGGTGGCCGGTTCGGCCGTCAACCAGGACGGCGCGTCCAACGGTCTGACCGCGCCGAACGGTCCCTCGCAGGAGCGCGTGATCCGGCAGGCGCTGGCGGGTGCCGGTCTGCGGTCCGCCGACGTGGACGCGGTGGAGGCGCACGGCACGGGGACGCCCCTGGGTGACCCGATCGAGGCGCAGGCACTACTGGCCACCTATGGCCAAGACCGTGAACAGCCCCTGTGGATGGGCTCGTTGAAGTCGAACATCGGTCACACGCAGGCGGCGGCCGGTGTCGGCGGTGTGATCAAGATGGTGATGGCGATGCGGCACGGTGTCCTGCCGCGCACCTTGCACGCCGAGGAGCCGTCGCCCTTCGTCGACTGGTCGGCCGGCGACATCACGCTGCTCACGGAGAACAGGCCGTGGCCGGAGCCGCAGGAGCGTCCCCGGCGCGCAGGCGTGTCGTCCTTCGGTATCAGCGGCACCAACGCCCACGTCATCATCGAGCAGTCACCCGACACGGACACCCCCGAACCGGCCCCGGCGCCGGATGAGTCGCCCCTCACTCCGATCGCGCTGTCCGCCGCTTCCGAGGGCGCTCTGCGCGGCCAGGCCGAACGGCTGTGGGCCCGCCTTGACGCCGACCCCGGACTGCGCCTGAGCGACCTCGGCCTCTCGTCGGCCCTCCGGCCCTGGCTGGAGCACCGCGCCGTCGTCCTGGGCACCGACCGCGCCGAAGTGCTGCGTGGACTGCGCGCACTGGCGATCGGCGAGCACGACACCGCCGTCCTCACCGGCACACCCGGCCGCTCGGGCCGACGGCTCGCCTTCCTGTTCGCGGGCCAGGGCTCGCAACGCCTGGGCATGGGCCGCGAGTTGTACGACACCTATCCCGTCTTTGCCGAGGCCTTCGATGCGGTGGATGCGGAACTGCCCTTCGATCTGGGGGAGGTGGTGTTCGGCGAGGACGCCGACCTGCTGAACCGCACGGAGTTCACCCAGCCTGCCCTGTTCGCCCTAGAAGTGGCGCTGTTCCGGCTGCTGGAGTCGTGGGGTGTGCGCCCGGACGTCCTCGCCGGGCATTCCATCGGTGAGATCGCGGCGGCGCATGTGGCGGGGGTGTGGTCGCTGGCGGATGCGTGCCGTCTGGTGGTGGCGCGGGGCCGGCTGATGCAGGCACTTCCCGCCGGGGGCGCGATGGTGGCGCTCCAGGCGACCGAGGACGAGATCCTGCCCCTGCTCGGTGATGAGGTGGGGATCGCGGCTGTCAACGGACCCCAGGCCGTGGTGATCTCGGGTGCGGCGCACAAGGTCGAGGAGATCGCGGAGGGTTTCCGTACCCAGGGCCGCAAGGTCACCGCGCTGCGGGTCAGTCATGCCTTCCACTCCCCGCTGATGGACCCGATGCTGGAGGACTTCCGGGCCGTGGCCGCGAGTCTGTCGTACGGGCCGCCGCGGATACCGATCGTGTCGACGGTGACGGGCGAGGCGGCGACGGTTGAGGAGCTGACGTCGCCGGATCACTGGGTGGAGCATGTGCGTCGGCCGGTGCGGTTCGCGGCTGCGGTGGGGTGTCTGGACGGGCAGGGTGTGTCGCGGTTCGTGGAGCTGGGCGCGGACGGGACACTGACCGCGCTGGGCGCGGACGGGACGCTGACCGCGCTGGCCCAGGCCGGTGTTGAGGGGGACGCGGACGGCCGTCTGCTGACCCCGGCCCTGCGCAAGGACCGCTCCGAGACCCACTCGATCCTCTCCGCGATCGTGCGGCTGCATCTGCACGGCGGCCAGGTGGACTGGCGGGCCGTCTTCGCTCCGGCCGTGGCCACCGTGGTGGACCTGCCGACCTACGCCTTCGAGCGTGAGCGTTTCTGGCCCGAGGGCGCGCGGCTGGGCGGCCGGTCGACGGCGGGCTCCGCCGAGCGCGCGGACGCCGGGTTCTGGACCGCGGTCGAGCGGGGCGACACCCGTACGCTGGCCGACTCGCTCGGCGTGGCACAGGACACGCTGGACGGGCTGTTGCCCGCACTGTCGTCGTGGTGGCGCGGACAGCAGGAGCAGTCCAGGGTCGACGACTGGCTCTACGGCATCACCTGGAAGCCGCTCGGCGCGGTGTCCGGCGGTGCGCTGCCGGGCCGCTGGCTGGCCGTGCTGCCCGCCGGGCTCGGGGAGGACACCTGGAGTGATGCCGTGCTGGAGGGCCTCGCGGCGTACGGGGCCGAGGTGGTACCCGTCGTGCACGAGCCCGGCGCCGACCGGGTCGCGCTGGCCTCGCGGCTGGTCACGGCGGCCGGGGAGGAGCCGCTCGCCGGTGTCCTGTCCTTCCTCGGTGTGCCCGGGCCCCACGGCGAGCACGCCGCGGACGCCGGGCGCTCGGACGCCGGTGACGGTGTCCCGGCCGGCCCCGCCGCCACCGCCGTACTCCTGCAGGCGCTGGGCGATGCCCACCTCGCGGCGCCGCTGTGGGCGCTGACCAGGGAAGCGGTCCTGGTGAACCGGTCCGACCGGGCGCCCGACCCGGCGCAGGGCGCGGTATGGGGACTGGGCCGGGTCGCGGCCCTGGAGCACCCGGAGACCTGGGGTGGTCTGGTCGACCTGCCCCAGGCCGTGGACCGGCGCACCGCGGGCCGTCTCGTCGGCGTCCTCGCGGGCCGCTCGGGAGAGGATCAGGTGGCGATCCGGGCGACCGGTGTCTTCGGGCGACGGCTCGGCCGGACGGCACCCGGCGACCTCGGCGCGGGATGGCGTCCCTCGGGCACCGTGCTGATCACGGGCGGGACGGGCGCTCTGGGCGCCCGGGTGGCCCGCTGGGCCGCCGCGCAGGGCGCCGAGCATCTCGTCCTGATCAGCCGACGCGGTCTCGGCGCGCCCGGTGCGCCGGATCTGCGCGACGAACTCGCCGCCTCGGGCGTGCGGGTGACCGTGGCCGCCTGCGACGCGGCGGACCGGGACGCTCTCGCGGCGCTGCTGGCCGAGCATCCGGTGGACGCGGTGGTGCACACGGCGGGCGTCCTCGACGACGGGCTCGTGGAGGCGCTCACCCCGGAGCGTTTCGCGGCCGTCCTGCGCGCCAAGGCCGTCGCCGCGCACAACCTCGACGTGCTGACCCGGGACCGGGAGCTGTCGGCGTTCGTGCTGTTCTCCTCCTTCGCGGGTTCCGTCGGATCGCCGGGCCAGGGCAACTACGCCGCCGCCAACGCCTACCTGGACACCCTCGCCGAGCAGCGCAGGGCGGCCGGGCTTCCGGCCACGTCCGTGGCCTGGGGTCCGTGGGCGCAGGACGGCATGGCGGCCGACGGCGGTGTCGAGGAGTATCTGCGCCGCCGTGGCCTCACCGGACTCGACGCCGAGCCGGCCCTGGTGGCGATGGAGCGACTGGTGGGCGCCGGCGATCCGGTCGGCGTGGTGGCACGGGTCGACTGGACACGGTTCGCCCCCGCGTTCACTGCCGGACGGGGGACCGCCCTGCTGGGAGAGATCCCGGAGGCCGGGGCCGCGCTGCGGGACGTCGGGTCCGGGGCGGACGCCGACGCGCTGCGGCAGCGGCTGGCCGGGCTGGAAACCGACGAACGTCGCGCGGCGCTGGTCCAGTTGGTGCGCGAGCAGGCGGCCGTGGTCCTGGGACACGCCAGGCCCGACGCGGTGGATCCGGGCCGTGCGTTCCGGGAGGCCGGGTTCGACTCACTGACCGCGGTGGAGCTGCGCAACCGGCTCGGCGCGGCGACCGGACTCCGGCTGCCGGCGACCCTGGTGTTCGACTATCCGGCACCGGTGGACATCGCGCGGTATCTGGGCGCCGAACTCCTGGGCTCCGAGGAGGGGCGAGCCGGGACGTCCGGGGTCGCCGCCGAGATCGACCGGCTGGCGGGGGTCCTCGCGACCGAGGCCGGGGCCGGCGGCGAGGCCCACCCGGAGATCACGGCGAAGCTGCGCGGACTGCTGGCGCTGTGGACCGGTGCCGACACCGCCGACGAGACGGATGACGCGATCGCCGAACTGGACGGGGCCACGGACGACGAGATGTTCGACCTGATCGACAAGGAATTCGGGATCTGACCACCCGGGCTCGGGCGACGGGACCGTTCACGGCTTTTTGGCGAGGAAGTGGAGCACGATGGCGAGCAATGAAGAGAAGCTGCGGGACTACCTGAAAAGGGTGACGGCCGACCTCCGCCAGACCCGCAAGCGTCTTCATGACATCGAGACGAGCCGCCAGGAGCCCGTCGCGATCGTCGGTCTCGGCTGCCGCTTTCCCGGTGGAGCGGACACCCCCGAGGAGTTCTGGCGGCTGCTCACCGAGGGCCGGGACACCGTCGCCGACTTCCCCGCCGACCGCGGCTGGGACCTCGACGGCGTCCTCGACGCGGCGGGCGGAGTCGGCACCACGTACGCCCGCCAGGGAGCGTTCCTCTACGACGCACCGCTGTTCGACTCCACGTTCTTCGACATATCGCCCCGTGAGGCCACGACCATGGACCCCCAGCAGCGGCTGCTGCTGGAGACCTCCTGGGAGGCACTGGAACGCGCGGGCATCGACCCGGGCGCGCTGCGCGGCAGCCGCACCGGCGTGTTCACGGGCACCAACGGCCAGGACTACCTCGCGCTCATGCTCGACCGGCCCGAGGAGTCCGACGGCCACCTGACCACAGGTATCACGGCGTCGGTGCTGTCGGGTCGGGTGTCGTACGTGCTGGGGTTGGAGGGGCCTGCGGTGACGGTGGACACGGCGTGTTCGTCGTCGTTGGTGGCGTTGCATCTGGCGGTGCAGGCGTTGCGGGGTGGTGA
>NZ_JBEXXK010000051.1:0-93058 GCF_040630405.1 Streptomyces sp. NPDC005811 | reverse complement strand
GTCTCCGTCAGATCCAGTACCGCAGCAACCTCATCGACGGATGCCTCGCCGAAACCGGACTCACCTCGACGACATCACGGCGACAACGTCAGTAGCGGTCTTGAAGTACACGGTCTTGACGTATGTCGTGGCGGTCTTCCCGTCGAGGCCGGCGATCGCACCCGCCACGCTGGCGATCATCGATAGCGCCCCGCCAGCCCGCGTCGTGACGGTGACCTTGCCGTTCGGGAGACGCTTCACCTTCATCCCGAACCCTTCCAGGATGGACTCCGCGCCCCTCGACAGGGTCTTCAGAGTCACCGACTTCGAGCCGGGGGTCCGCTTCACCGCCGCGTTGAACGCCTCAAGACCCGCCTGCGCGTCCTCCTTGTTCATCTTGAGGACCAGGTTCTTGTTCGGGATCTTCAGCAGCTGGTCGGCGAGGCCCTTGGCTTCCTCCTTGCTCAGCCCCATGGACTCGGCGTACTTGATGAACTCGCCGCGGCCCCGCTGAAGGATCGCGTTCGAAGCCGACCACATCCCCGTCGACTCGCGGGCCTGGGCTGCCGCCTCCGCCGTGGCCGCGGCCAGCTCGCTGAGCGCGTCGCGGTTGGCGCGGCCCTTGTCGGTGTGCTGGTCGAGGGTCGCCCCGTTCTCCTTCAGGGCCTTAGCAGCACCGTCGATGGCGGCTTCGAACTTCGTTTCCGCGTCGTAGGCGGAGCGGTGGGCGTCGTTAAGCGCGAGGATCGACTGCCGCAGGCCGTCCGCCGAAGCCTTCTGCGCGCTGAGCTGCTGCTGCACCTTCACGGCCTGGTCGCCGAACAAGCCCATCGCCTGCGCGGCCAGCTGCTGCTCAGCTTTGAGATCGGCCAACGCCGACTTGCCCGTCGAGAACGCCTCGTTGATGTCCTTCGTCGACCAACCATTCCGCCGCATGGCCTTCTCGAACGCGGCCATCTGCTTGGCCGCCTGGTCCGCGTACCCGCTCTTGACCATCGACGCGAACGATTCGTCCAGGCCCTTCAGGTCCTCCTTCGTGGCGTCCATGCTCTTCGTCCCGTTCGCGAGATCGTCGAGCTTCCTCACCGCCGTGTCGACGAACGCACCGAACCCGGAGAGCGATGCCAGCGGCTTCGCCCTCTCCAGCGCGTCCGACTGCGCCTTCAGCCGGCCCATCGCCTCACCGAAGCCGTCCAGCGAACCGAACGTGCCCTTCAGTTCGCCCACGAACTTGCCGGTCGTCGCCAGCGATTTCAGCGACGTGGTCAGCTTGTCGACGTCAGGCGGCGCGCCCTTCGCCTTGTCCGCCAGCGCATTGATGCCCAACGCCACGGCGCCGAGGATCCCGGCGACACCGCCCAGCTTCTGCATCGTCGTCAGACTGGCTGCCGTAGCCCGCAAGGTCGTCCCGACACCCGCGCGACCCATCACCTGGAAATACGCCCGCAGCCGCCCCACCGCCGCCGCCGACGCCAGCCCAGACACACCAGCCATGCCGACCTGCAACAGCTTGAACCCGGCGTACAGCTGCAGCAGGTTCGACAGCACGCCGGTTGGGATCGCGTTCACCAGCTTGGCAAACGCGTTGACCAGCGTCAGGACCGACAGGCCCGTGTCCGAGGCTGCTGCCACCAGATGTGCCAGCGCCTTCGTCAGGTTGCCCAGCGTCTCCCCGACCTGGGGGCCTGCCTTGCGGACGTAGTCCATGAACTCGGAGAACCCGTTGCTGCCGGTGCCGCTGGACATGGTCCGCATGAAGTGCACCAGCGAGTCATTCGCCCGAGACAGGGCGCCCGTAGCGAACGTTGAGAACGACTCCATGAACTTCGAGAAGCCGCTGCTGTTGATCCCGCCGGCCAGGATCGTCATGAACCGGTCCAGCTCCGCCGACGCGCCCTTCACCGCCGGCGTCAGCCTCGGCAGCAGTGCACCCGCCACCGCCAGACTCTTGGTGAAGACCGGCATCGTCGACCCGGCAAGCGACCTCGACCAGCCCTTGTACTGGTCCTTCAGCACGGACAGCGACGCGGCCGCCTTCCGCGTCGCCGGGTCCATGGACCGCACCTGGTCCAGATACAGCGCCTCCGCCTGCGTCGCTTCCTTCGACGCGGGCCCGTGCTTCTTCACCGCATCGGTGTACTTCTGCTGCGCGTCGGAGGCGTCCTTTACCGCTCCGATCTGTCCGGCGATGGCCAGACCGAACGCGCCGACCGCCACCCCGGCCGCGCCAACGTTCGCAATGATCGGGACAGTGGCGGCTGCGATCGGGATCAGGGCCGGGGTGAGCATGAGCGCGGCTTTGCGGAGGTTGTCGACGCCGTTGCTGCTGTTGTTCATGGACGCCCGCAGGTTGCCGTTCCGGCCCCGAAGATCACCCATCGTGGTGGTGAGGCGGCGCATACTGCCATCGAGGTCGTCGGTGTCCCGGCGCGTCGTTCGGGAGCGGTCCGACATCGCACCCATACGGGTGTCGGCATTCCGCGACGCCGTGTTCAGGGACCGCAGCGCGCGGGAGCAGTCCTGAATGGAGTCCTTCAGCTCCCGCATGGCGACCGTGGCGATCGTCGCCCGCGCGGCAAGGCCGTCCAGGCCGCGGCCGGCGTCACGGGCCGAATCGCGGAGCCGGTTCATGGACTGGTTCAGCGAAGCGAGTCCGGCCGCCGTCTGGTTTGCGACCCGCACCCGGATCTCGATGTCGTTACCCACGGCCGTCACCCCTCTGGGCAAGCAGACGCTCCAGCTCGGCATCGTGTCCCGCCGTCCACCCTTCGGTCAGCGGCATGCCGAGCATGTCGAAGAGGGTGGCGATGTCGTCGAGCGGCCAGATATCTCGATCGGCCAGTTCGCGCGGCGAGCAGGGCGCGCCAAGGTGTTGCAGGAATGCGAGCACGATCGTCAGCGCGACCAGGTTCGGCTGACCAGCCGCACATGACCGACGCGCCGCCTCCACTTCGTCGGGTGGCCAGTCAACCGTGAACGACAGACCCTTGCCCTCGCCCTCGACGAGGGTGATGACCGTGCTCTGCTCCCCGCCGGCCGCCGTCACCGCGCTGCTCCATGCCCACTGCGGCTGTTGGGGGAAGCCGCCGGGAGCGCGCCCACAGGGTCGCTGCCGATCAGCCGGAGCCTGAGCTGTGCTACTTCGCCGCGGAAGTCTTCGCGCTGCCGCCACCGCCGCACCGTGGACGGATCCACGCCGAGCGCGCGGCCCGCGATTGTGGAAGTCCCACCAAGGGCGAGCAGCACAGCCGCCCGCTCCCGGGGTGAGACCTTCCGGTCGAGAGGAAGCCTGGGGTGCGCATCGTCGTGCGCCTTCACAGTTGTCATGTGCAGATTTTACGCCTCCACCTGCACTAATGCAGTAAGATCTCCCGCCCTGTGGCGTTCGGGCCGATGATCATCCGTGCTGATCCATGCTGAAGCGGAAGAACGGCACACGATCATTCACTGTCGGAACACGACAAAGGCCCCTGGTCGAAGCCAGGGGCCGTCGCTGCCGGGCGGTGGGCTCAGTCCTCGGCCAGCCGCTCCGCCATCGCCGCCGCCACCTTGTACGCCGGGTGCCCGTCCAGACGCCCGCGGCGCCGGTTGTAGCGCTGCGTCGTGCGCGGGTCGCGGTGGCCGGCCGCATCCTGCACCTCGTGCAGCGGCACACCGCTGTCGAGCGCATCCGTGATGAACCCGTGCCGCAGGGCGTGGGGCTTGATGCTGTCCGCCTGCGGCAGGCCGGCCCGGCGCGCCAGCACCCGCAGATGCGTCCACACCTCCGGCTCGCTCCAGCGCCGCCCGGACGCGGTGGTGAACAGCGGGCCCGTGCCACGGCCGTCGAGGTAGCCCATCAGTGCGTCGAGGGCAAGCGGAGGCACGGGCACGGCCTGGACCCGGCCACCCTTCCTGCGGAGCGGCAGTGTGCGGTGCCCGCGGTCGTAGCCGAGCTGGTCGGCGTTGAGGGCGAGGACCTCGTCGACGCGCGGGCCGAGCAGGTACAGCAGGGCAACGAGGGCGTAGGACCGCGGCGCGTGGTTGCGGGCAGCCTCGAACAGTCTGGCCGTCTCCTCGGGCGTGAGCCCCTGTGTGCTGGAGTGGTCGGGGTCGATGTCCGGGCGCGCCACGGCCGCGAACGGATCCGCCGGGACAACACCGAGCCGGGCCGCGTAGGTGTAGAACGACCCCGCCGCCGACAGCGCCTGCGCCCGGCCCGACGGCGACAGAGGCTTGCCCGTCGGTGCGCTCTCCCCGCGTCGGCCGCCCCTGACCCGGACGAGGGTGGGTGCGGTCTCGATGTAGCGGGAGTACGCGTCGGCGAGGGGCAGCGTGGCCTGGAGCGGGTGGACTCCGGCGGAACGCGCGTATCCCTCCCACGCCCGGAAGCGGCGGACGTACACCTTGCGGGTGTTCGCGGATCTCTGCCGCGCCACCCATGCGCCGGCGAGGTCGGGCAGCGGATCTCCGTCGCCGTAGACGTCGGCGAGTTCGTCGCGGAGGCCGCGGGCCTCGTCCGGCCAGTCGTCGCGAGGATCATGGTGGACCGCGGCCAGGTCGACGGACTGGCGGATCCGCAACTCGGTCATGCGGACGGCACCTTGTAGCCCTGCCCGGCCATCCAGCGAGAAGTGGCGGCGGCCTCAGCCAACGCGCCCGGCCCTGCCGTGCGGGCTTCCCTCGCGGCCCAGTGGTGGATCAGTTGTGCGATGTGAGGATCTACCAGACGGCCGTGATCGTGCCAGGCTTCGCGTGCCGACGTCACTTTGGCGGATAGCAGAGCATTGTCTTCCCGTTCGGCGTGGGCGGCCAAGCCCTCAAGGCATCGGGTGATGTGCGCCCGAGCATTCGCTTCGTCCGCATCGGGCGCCTGAGAGTGCGTCATGGTCCGTTCCCTTTCGACCTATTGGATAACCGAGATTATCCAATAGACACCTGAGGCTCCGCCAGCACTCCACTGCAACAGCTCCGCAGACCATCCCACCCGGCACGCGTGCACCCGTTCGCCCGCAACGCGAAGCGCCCGGCCCTCCATCACGCGAAGACCGGGCGCCTGTGCGTGAAGTGATTCAGATCCAGGAATGGGCCCCCGGGTGTCCTGCGATTGCATGGCAGATCGCGAAGTCTTCATCGTCTGGATCCGCTACCGCATCACACGCCGGCCCCTCCGTGATCTCATAACCGGCCACGCTCCAAGTGATCCACCACAGCGTCTGGGTCTCGGAGTCGAAGTCCTGCGACTGCCCCAACGTGACGTGACCACCCGTATGCCCTGGCTCCAACTCGCAAGCGAACGGGTTCGACACGGCGTGAGCAGCCTCCGGCAGCTCCTCAAGGCGGCGCACATCTCCGTCCTCCAGCTCCACCTGGCCCTGACACCGTGATGCCCAGTGAGCGCACTTGAGTGCCTCCGTATGCCCTGCGGGAAGCCGGCACGTCGAGCACTTCGCCAGCACTCGCACCGCACTGCCCTCGCTGCTCCAGAACAGGTAGACGTAGTCGTCGCCCTTCTCGGGCTCCTCTGGGAGGTACACGTCGACCACGTGCTGCCCCGGATGCCCAGGCACGAGGTCACACGGGCCGACCTTAAGGCCAGCGTCGTCTTCGTACAGTCCGAGCCGGTCAACGTCGTCGGCCGTGTACGTGTACGTATCACCGCATCGCTTCATGCCACGACCCTGGCAACGCCCTCGGCTGCGCGCGACCAAACAGGAGAGCTTCCCTCGAAAGCCTGAACCACGGGGCTGCGCACCGGGCTCTATCGCTGCGAACAAGGCGAAGGCGCCCGACCTTCCGTGCAGGAAGACCGGGCGCCCCACCACGAGCTGCTCAGCGGCCCCTCTCCGCCGCCACCAGAGCCAGCACCGCATCCCGGCCCTTCCCCGCCGACATCCCCCCATACGGCAGCCACACAGCCCGCCCCAGCGGATGCCGCGGTGACCGTTCCACCACCAGATCGGCGAGCAGTCGGGCGAGAACCCCGCCGCCGTCGACCAGCGGCCAGCACGTACCCCCGATCCACGCCGCCTCGTCCATCCCGGCACCCGTCTCCTCACCGTTCAGCGACCGCAGCCCCCGGCCGGCGAGCTCCGCCGACGCGGCACGCACCAGCCGGTCATGCTCCCCGAGCGCGTCCAGCGCCGCCCCCATCGCCGTCACCGCGGCCAGCACCGCCTCGACCGCATCCGCCCGAGACGCCGCCAGGCCCTCGACCCGCGGCGCCATCTCCCGGGCCGCCGCCTCCCCGGCCGCCACCCGCGCCCGGCGCACCTCCTCCTGCTCCTCCCAGTCGGCCCGCAGCAGCCGCGCCCGCACCCCCGCGTGGTCCGCGGCCTCGACCGCCTCCTTGTGCCGGTCGTATGCCGTCCTGCTGGCCCGGTTCGTCGCGTACCCCCGCTCCGCCTCCCGCAACTCCCCGCTGCGCCTGCGCGGCCTCCGCGTCGACCCGCTCCAGGTCCTCCGCCGTCACCGTGATCACGATCATCGTCTCCTCTCGAACTCGGACTTCAGCCCTGCGGCATCCGCAACCGCAGCGGCTTCGGGAACTTCTTCGCCGGCGGCTCAGGCACCAGCCGCCCCATCTCAGGACTGTCGAGGTTCACGCTCCGCCACAGCCACTCCAGCGCCGACACCAAGTGGTGCAGGGGAGACAGCCGAGCCTCAACCACACGACGCACCAGCCACACCGCCACCGACCCCGGAGCAACCGGGTGGAACTCCTCGCCCTTCACCTTCAGCCGGTCCACACCGAGGACGGACCGCTCCCCGCCGGACTCCCCGAAGAAGTCCAGCCCCGCCGCCGACAGCACCTGCACATGCCGCGCCAGGCCCTCGTTGTACGAGACACCCGCATCCGCCAGCACCACCAGAGCAGCCTGCGCCTCCACCGCCGCCTTCACGAGAGCCTTCCGCGCAGCGTCCATCTCCTGGCCCGCCGCACGGATCTCGGCCGCCGCCGCCTTCTCCAGCTCCGGCCGCGACGCCCGCCGACGCTCCTCCTCCACCTGGTGGGCGTGCGTCTCCCTCATCTCGCGCGCGTTCGCCTGCAACTGCGCCGCCATCCGGGCCGCCTCGCTGTGCTCCAGCGCCGCCACGTCCGAATACGGCGACGCCTCCAGCCTCCGCGCCGCCGCCTCCCGGGACTCCGCCGCCTCCCGGGCACGAGCCTCCGCCTGCACTACCTGCTGTTCACTGACCTGCACTGTCGCCATGACTGTTCCTCCTTGATCGGCCGGGCGGCCACACGACCACCCGGAAGTTCTCGCACCGCTACGCGGCCGTGGCCCGCCGCCTCAGCGCCCGCCGCTCGCCCTCCGTCAACCCGCCCCACACACCCGCCAGCCGGGCATCCCCGATCCCGTAGGCGGCACAGGCCTCGAGGTAGCCACACCCCGCGCACAGCAGCCGAGCCCCAGCCGGACGCGTCCCCGAACGGAAGTAGGCATCCGGATCCGCACGACACGGCAACGGCTCCACCGCCTCCACCGCGAAACCGGGAACCCCCAACTCCACCGGCCTCGCCCCCGCCGCGTGATGCCGAACGCTCAACCCTCCTGCCCCCGCTCCAACCGCCAGTTGAACGCCAGCACCGCCACCCCAGCCGCCGCAAAGCCCGCCACCGCCGACCAGCAGAACGCCGACGTCGCCAGCAGCCCGAGACCCGCACCGTCCAGCAACTCCGACCGCCAGCCGGCCACCGCCCCGAACACCTTCCGCACCACCGCCACTCCTTCCTGCCGAACCCGAACCAACGCAGACACCGGCCAATGCACCGCGGCCAACCTCATGACCGCGACAACCTTGCTTGCCTGAGGCAACCAGTAGCCCGCACGAGGACCTCACCGTCATCGGTCGGCGGTGGTCGGCTGGTCGGCCTCGGCGAGGTGGCGCAGCTTGGCCGCGTGCCGCCGGGCGACCCCAGCCCTACGCGCTGCGGCGAGTTCCTGCCGGCGCCGCTTCTCCGCGGCTGCCTTCCGGCGGGCGGCAGCGATGCGAGCCGCAACCTGCTGGTCGACGTGACTGGTCATCGAGTGCTCCTTTCGAGGGGGGACAGGGGGGACGCTGTTTGTCCCCCCCTCCCTCGCGCGGTACGCGAGTCGAGATTTAGTTGATCTTGATCTTCTATTCGAGCTGGTCAGCGCCTTGCCTGGGCTCGTAATAGTTGCGGAGTGAAACCAGTTGGGTGGCTTCGAGAGGGAGAGAGGGGGGACAAACGCCGTCCCCCCGTCCCCCTGTCCCCCCCGATGTCCCCCCTCACGGCGGGGGGACAGGGCCGGGGACGTACCGGCCTCCCTCGTCCGTCACCCACTCGCGCAGAACGGCATAGGCGAACGCGTCGGGCAGGTACCGCTTGTCCCGGCCTGCTGTCCGCTCCCGCACCGCCTTGCGGGTCTGTGGCCCCTGGTCGCGCGCTGCCACCGCGAGGCGAGTGGCCAGCCGCTCCACTGCCCGGTCCGTCCGGGCGGCTTCGGCCAACCGCTTCGCATGGTCGACGCGCACCTCCTCCTCGATGCGCGCCACGGTCCGCTTCTCCTGTTCCTGTCGGCGCTGCGCCACGCTGTAGGCGAGAACCGCATCGCGCGTCGCGCACGACGACTGCCAGAGCATCAGCGCCAACTGCCAGTCCTCGGCCGTCACATGCCGCCGCCCGGAAAGGATGGCCAGCAGCGAGGCGAGCTTGACCCTCATCACGGGGGCCTGCGAGTCGAACGGGTTCAGCTCGGCCGCCTGGACCAGGCCGCGGACCTTGGCCAGGTCGGCGGCGCGCAGCTCGGCCTTGATGGACTCGTCGAAGGAGACCAGGACGAACCGGTTCGCCTCGTCCCCGGGTACCGCTTTGGCCGCGTCCCGCCAGGCGTGCAGCTCGCCGGGCCACGGCGGTTGAACGTCGGGGATCGACGGGTCGATGACCTGCACCCAGACGAACCGCTGCGGGGTGCCCTCGGCGACCTCCTCGAACAGCGGGGCGACGGTCTCCGGCTGGAAGCCGACGAGCAGCCCGAGACTGTACGAGCCACTGGGGATGTACCGGCTGGTGTCCTTCGAGGCGTTGGTCTGCCCGAGGGTCTGGCCGACGGCCGCGCTGCGCAGGGTCTCCCCGAGCGTCGATCCGGAGCGCTCCTTCATCAGCCGGGTGATCGTGGCGCCCTCGTCGACGTAGAAGAACGCGTTGTGCCGGACCTGCTTGCGGACGCTCACGGTGACCGGCGTCTCGGTGCCGCCCCGTCGGCGTACCTCGCCGGTCTCCTCCTCGACGGTGCCCATGAAGACCTCGGCCAGGCCCTCGCCGGAGCCGAGCGGTAGGCCGTCGCGGAAGTCCAGCTCGGCCGGGGCTGGGAGCAGCCGGTCGGCGACCTCTACGCCGGTGGACTTGCCGATGCCGGACGGGCCGATGATGCCGCCGAACAGGTTCAGCGAGGCGTATCCAGCGATGCCGGTGTCGGCGCGAATCCGGTGCGACACCAGGGAGGAGAGGCGGGTGAGGACCGACAGCAGGGCGACGTCGCCGGACCGGCTGCGGGAGTGCCCGGCCTTTCGGATGTGGTCCAGCTCGGGGCGGGCGGCGTAGAACTCCTCGGGGATGAGGCCCGGGACCGGGGCGGGACCCTGCTCGCCGGGGGTCTCGGCATCGGCGTCGTCGAGAGGCTCGTCGTCGCTCGGCGGTTCACCATTGAGGTCGCTCCAGTCGATTCCCTGCGCGTCGATCAGCGCACGGAAGTCCGTGGCCTCGTTGGCGCGGGATACCGGGGGCCACGGGTTCCGGGGGCTCCCGGCGCCGGCGCGCAGTCCCGAGTCGATGCTCGGCCGGGCTCGCCCCTCGGGGTGGTTGCCCGCGCGCGCAGCCGACAGCAGTGCCTCGCGGGCCTCCCCTTCGGACAGGGCGCCGGCGCCGACGAGCGTGCCGACGTTGAAGGCGGCCCGGTTGATCGTGTTGTTCTGGTCGCCGTCGGGGGCCCTGACGATCTGGTCGCACTCGTCCTGAAGGGCCTTGCGGGTGTACGCGTCCAGGCGCTCGGACTGCACCGTGTACGAGCCCGTGCTCAGGGTCTGGCCGCCCCGGAGCTTGGCGAGCGCTGCGTCGACGCCCTGCTGGATCGCGTCCGGTGCGGTCATGCCGCCGCCCTCCGGGTCTGCGGCGTGAGGGCAGCAGGCCAGCCGACCTCCGGTTGGAGGAACCTTCCGTGTCCGGACCACTGGTACTTGCCGCCGCTGGCGTGCACGGACGGGGCAAGGAGGATGTAGCCGTTGTGCTTCACGTCCAGGCCGCGGCCGAGCGTTCCGGGCAGGGAGACGCCCGGGGTCCGGTACAGGATGTGCAGGCCGCCCCCGCCCGTGAGCTGCATGACGGTGCCGGGCAGGACACCGACACGCTCCTCCATGACGGCGAGAGACCGGTCGCCGTGATGCCGGGGGTCAATGTCGAGGACAGCCCAGCCGTTCAAGGCACAAGGCGCACCGATGTTGGCGCCCGGCTGCTCGGCCCACCACTGCCGGACCAGGGTCACATCCGTAGTCGCCGCATGGAACCCGTGGCAGGTCCGGGCTGTGCACCGGCATTCCTCAGGGCGGTGCTCGATGTAGAAAGGGTTGGGCCGCTTCTCCGTCGGAGGCCTGCACCGCACGCAGTTCGCGAACGGCGCCTTGTCTGGGCGGACGCGGAAGACGCGAATGCCTGCGGCGGCGTAGGCCACGGCCGCGCTCGGCAGGTCCGCAGGAACGTCCAGGAGGAACCGGTTCGTCACGCGGTCACCTCCGGGAAGTAGTACATGCAGGTCGGGCGGCCCACCCATCTGGCGGCATCCGAGCAGATGCTGAGGAACCCGGGGCACCCGCCGTACAGATGCGTCAGCCAATCCCGCACGACCTGAGGGTCTGCGGCGAGCGGCTGCTGCTGGTCGTTCACTCGTTGCGCTCCGGTGGAGGTACGGCCGATCCCGCGCAGAGGCGAGACCAACGGGAGTGGGGGAGGTTCAGCACGCGGGTGAGATCCTTGTGTTCAGCGCTCTGGTGAGGGCGTTGCGGGTCTCTGCCACGCCGCGGGGGTCGGTGCCGACGACCTCGACCTCGGCGCAGTCGCGGAGCGCTCCGGCGACGAGGCTGGCGATCCAGCTGCTGCAATGGCGGGCGTTGCCGATGTCGAGACGCGCCACCGTGCCAGCCGGGAGCCGCTCGATCCCGCCGTACTGCTGAGTGGGGCTCGGCGGATCCACGAAGCCGTGGGAGGCGCGAAGCTGGACACGGACGACGGCGCGCACGGCGGGCCCGCGCACGGCCGCCGAAGCGACCAGACGCGGGGTGCCGTAGCCGGCACGGGAGATCACTTGGACCTCACGACGAGAAGGACGACCATCGGCGTCTCGTGGCCGGTGATCATGCGGTCCCGATCGGCCTGCTGCGCGGCGAGGGTCTCGGCGGCCATGCGCCGGCCGGCCTCGCTGACCTCGGTGACGAAGCGCTGCCGAACGTCGTGGAGCTGCGCGGTCAGCGGGTGGACGCTGTCCCGCCCGGTCGCCTTCAGCCGGGTGTAGACCTGATGTGGGAAAGTGGACATGCGTCCATCTCCTTTCGATGTGAGTGACGAGGGCCCCGGATCTGCTTGGCGGTAGATGGCCGGGGCTTCGTCGTCGGTGGACGTGAGGCCCGGTCGCTGGTGCTAGAGACACCGACGGCCGGGCCGTCCTGCATCTCAGGCGGCTTCGAGGAGTGCCACGAGAGACGCGGTGATCACGACGTGGCGGGTGCCGAACGACAGGGTTCGCACGGGCGCCTCGCCTCGCTTGATCAACTCGTAGAGCTGCGACCTGCTGCACCCCAGAGCAAGGGCGGCGCGCGGCACGTTGACCGTCGCGGGCCACTTCCTTACCTCGGCGAGCGTCGGCTGGGCCTTCTGTGCGCCCATCAGGCCGCGCTCCGGAGCGTGCGGATGGCGGTGACGTACCGCTCCAGGTGCGCGCCCTTCGGCGTGCGGATCCCGCTTTCCCAGTTGCTGATGGCCTGTCGGGTCACACCGATGGCCTCGGCGAGCTCGCCCTGCGAGAGGCCGGCCGCCTGACGGATTGCCCGCCGCTCCTCAGGGGCCGGAAGGTCCTGGCGCAGAAGCAAGCGAGCCCGAACGCGAAGCGCTGTGGCTGTCATGTGGCCAGCTTGGCAGACCTGGCCACTTCAGGTCAACCATGCCTGCTGACCTGGTGAACCACATCTGCCGGGCTGGTGTGTTGACCCATTGTTGCGTTCTTGGGATGCTCGCCTGGTGACGAATCCCGATATCCCCATGCCCGCCGAGAACCCGGACGAGGTCTACATCCAGGCACATGTAGACCGACGTGCCGCCGCTGAACAGGCAGAAGGCGTCGTGGCGACTTTCGAGTGCCGACCCCGTAGTGAGGACTGGGAGGCCGCTGGCGACATCAGCAGGAACGCTCAGGGACTGGTGATCTCACGGCTCGAACTCCGTGCGAAGGACCCGGCCGGGAACGGGGTGACGGGGGGACTGCTGCGCCGTATCCAGGTCAGCGACATCCTGCACGTCGCGCGGGCCCACGTGGCTCTGGCTGTCCAAGCCGAAGTCGAACCGGTGGTCTATCCCCCCTCGACCTCAAGTCAGCCGCGGAGCGGCGGCCGCGGAGCACTGAGTGCCGAACTCCTTCGGAGCGTCGCCGTCGCTTACCTGGCTGAGACTGCGCCTGGGCGTCCTGCCGGAGCGGTGAAGCGGATGGCGGCAGAATTCGAACGGCCAGAAGAGACTGTTCGATCGTGGATTTCCCGCGCGCGCAAGGCGGGGTGGCTCGGGCCCAGCGTGAAGGGCCGCGCTGGCGCTGAGCCGGGGCCGCGCCTCCGGGATCTAACCCAAGAGGAGTTCGGACGGATCTTCCCGGAGGGGTACGACGAGCCCCCGCAGAACGTTACTGAGCTGGCGGCTGGTTTCAGCTCGATGTCCAAGGAGCGGCAGCGCGCGGCGTCTCACGCATGGTTCACCCCGGAGCGGCAGGCCGAGTACAACCGGGCAGCCCTCGAATGGGAGCGCAAAGAGCAGGAACGGCCAGCCGAGGGGCGACCGCAGGACGGGACCGCCGACGATGCCGATGACCAGCAGGGCGGACAGGGGTGAAGCACTGCCCGGCGCACCCAAAGCAACGATGTCACTGGCGCGACCTGAAGTCCTTCGCGAGGTGAGGGGGAGCATGGCCGAGATCAAGAAGATCGTGCTACAGAACGGCAAGACGCGATACCGCACGGTCGTCGACGCCGGCCGCAGCGAGAACGGCAAGCGAATCCAGATCACCATCACCAAGGACAAGAAGAAGGAGGTCGAAGCCGAGCGAGACCGCATCCAGCATCAACGGTCGAACGGGACGCTCATCCTCCCCAGTGAGATCACGCTGGGGGAGTGGCTGGACACCTGGCTGGAGTACAAGCGGCGCGACGTCGAGGAGACGACCATCCGCACGTACCGCCTGGCCCTGGTCCACGTCTACGACCGCATCGGACACGTTCGGCTCCAGGAACTCACCGAGGACCAGGTTCGGGACTGCATCGACGACGTCGTCGCCAACGGCCGCCGCAAGGGCGGGCAGGCCGGCACGCGCCTCGCCGTCTCGACGGCCGAGGGTGTCCTCACACGGCTGCGCGAGGCGTTGCAGCGGGCGGTCGTCCGCAAGCTGATCGCGGAGAGTCCGGCGCAGTCGGTACGGGTCAGCCTCGCGGACAAGAAGACCGACAAGCGGGAGCGGCCGAAGGTGAAGCCGTGGACCGTCGCCGAGGTGCAGCGGTTCATCGCAGGCATCGAGCGCGACCGCATGTACGCGCCCCTTCTGCTGTCGCTCATGGGATTCCGGCCGGCAGAGGTGGTCGGTCTGCGCTGGACGGACCTGGACCTGAAGTTGGCCACGCTGGAGATGGTCAACACCCGCACGATGATCGGCAACGTCCGGGTCCTGGAGAAGGACGCGAAGACCTCGGCCGGTGAACGCGTCCTGCCGCTGCCCGGCCCCGTGCTGGATGCGCTGAAGAAGTTCCGGGCGCTCCAGGCCCGCGAGAAGCTCGCGGCGGGGGAGGGCTACACCGACTCGGGCTACGTCGTCGTCGACCAGCTCGGCCTACCGAGAAACACACGGCACCTACGCGAGCACGCCTACCGGCTCATGCGCGAGCTGGAGATGCGGCAGGTCCGCCTCTACGACGCCCGGCACTCCTGCCTGTCGTACCTCGCGGTGTCCGGCGTCCCGGACGTCGTCCTCGCCGCATGGGCCGGGCACACGAACGCGAACTTCACCAAGCGGAAGTACGTGCATGTCGACGTCGAGGACATGCGTGCCGCGGCGCTTGCGTGGGGTGGCTTCCACGGCGAACCGACCGTTCGGTCGTGAGTGAATGTGAGAAATCAGGGACAGCGGGTCTGCTGAGTGGCCTTTGACCAGCAGGAATCCATGAAGGCGTAGAACAGTGTACGGATTCTACTGGCGATTCGTGCAGGCCAGCGCCACGGTCCCGTTCGGCGGATCCTACGAGACGGGCGTCACCCGGGGTGGCGGTGGGCGCGGACGGATCCCGTCCCCCCGTGCCTCCCTACGCGGGACCCTCGTACGGCAGCAGCTCGGGGCGCTTGGCCGGGCGGCCGTCCCCGGAGGAGCGGCCGGTCAGGCGGCGGCCGATCCACGGGAGCAGGTACTGCCGGGCGAAACGGGCGTCGGCGGCCCGGCGGGCGGCCCAGCCGGGCGGCACCGTCGGCGGGACCGGCGTGCGCCACTCGGTGTCCTCGGGGGCGTACCCCAGGGTCTGCCAGACCGCCTCGGCGACCCGGCGGTGCCCCTCGGGCGTCAGGTGCAGCCGGTCGACGTCCCACAGCCGGGGATCGGAGAGCGAGGGGGCGCCGTACAGGTCCACGACCAGCGCGCCGTGCCGCTCGGCGAGCCCCTCGACACAGTCGAACAGCTCCTCCATGCGCGGCCGGAACCGCTCCAGGACGGGACCCTGCCGCCCCGGGCTGCGCATCAGCACCAGCTGCTTGCAGGCCGGGGCGAGCCGCTCCACCGCCTCCGTGAGCAGCCCCTTGACCATGCCCATGTCGCACTTGGGGCGCAGGGTGTCGTTGAGACCGCCGACCAGGGTGATCACATCGGCGTCCATCGAGGCGGCCACGTCCACCTGCTCCTCGACGATCTGCCCGATCAGCTTGCCGCGCACCGCGAGATTGGCGTACCGGAAGCCGGGCGTGCGGGCCGCCATCCGGCCCGCCAGGACATCGGCCCAGCCCCGGTAGGAGCCGTCGGGCAGCAGGTCCGACATGCCCTCGGTGAAGGAGTCGCCGACCGCGACCAGGCTGGTGTGTGTGGGGTTCGTCTGCATGGCGACATAGATGGTAGCCCGAGTCCCATACCCGTCGGTCGGTCAGCCCTGTCCGGTACGCGGCCCCGGGCGCCCCCGGCTCACGCCGGCTGTCCGAACAGCTCGCGCAGCACGTCCTCCATCGTCACCAGCCCGGGCATCCGTCCGTCCGCGCCGAGCACGGCCGCCAGATGCGTGCGGCTGCCCCGCATCGCGGTGAGGACGTCGTCCAGCGGCGTCGCCTCCCGCACGCGCGCGATGGGCCGCATGTCCCGCAGCCGGAACGGCTCGTCCCGGGGCGAGGCGTCCAGCGCGTCCTTCACATGCAGATAGCCGATGATCCGGCGCCCCTCGTCCACCACCGGGAACCGGGAGAACCCCGACTCGGCGGACAGCCCCTCCAGCTCCTCCGGCGTGATGCCCACGCGCGCGTGGACGATCCGCTCCAGCGGCAGGACGACATCGCGCACCGGGCGGCGGCCCAGCTCCAGGGCGTCGTGCAGACGCTCCTGGGCACGGCCGTCGATGAGCCCCGCCGCCCCCGCGTCCTTGACGATCTGGGCGAGCTGGGCGTCGGAGAAGGCCGCCGTGACCTCGTCCTTGGTCTCGATCCGCAGCAGCTTCAGCAGGGCGTTGGCGAACGCGTTGATCGCGAAGATCACCGGCCGCAGCGCCCGCGACAGCGTGACCAGCGGCGGGCCGAGCACCAGCGCGGTGCGCACCGGCTCCGCGAGCGCGATGTTCTTCGGGACCATCTCGCCGAGCAGCATGTGCAGATACGTGGCCAGCACCAGCGCGATCACGAAGGACACGACGTGGCCCGCGCCCTCGGGCACACCGATCGCGTGGAACACCGGCTCCAGCAGATGCGCGATCGCCGGTTCGGCGACCACACCGAGGATCAGCGTGCACAGGGTGATGCCGAGCTGGGCCGCCGCCATCAGCGCGGACACGTGCTGCAGGCCCCACAGCACGCTCTTGGCGCGCCGGTCGCCCTGCTCGGCGTACGGCTCGATCTGGGCGCGCCGGACGGAGATCAGCGCGAACTCCGCGCCGACGAAGAACGCGTTGACGACGAGGGTCGCCAGGGCGATCAGCAGCTGTACGGCGGTCACTGGTCCGCCCCTTCCACGTGGTCCTCGGCGAGCGGGGCGTGCAGCAGCACGCGGGCGGCGCGGCGGCCGGACGCGTCGACCACGTCCATGCGCCAGCCGGCGACCTCGACGCCGTCACCGACTGCCGGTATCCGGCCCAGTTCGGTGGCGACGAGGCCGGCGAGCGTCTCGTACGGCCCCTCGGGCGCGTGCAGACCCACCCGCGCGAGCTGGTCCATCCGGGCCGCTCCGTCGGCCGAGTACAGCGCGCGGCCGGCGTCGTCGGTGCCCGCGGGGGCCAGGTCGGGCGTCTCGTGCGGGTCGTGCTCGTCGCGGACCTCGCCCACGACCTCCTCGACGATGTCCTCCAGGGTCGCCACGCCCGCCGTGCCGCCGTACTCGTCGATGACCACGGCCATCGTCCGCTTGCCGGACAGCCGGTCCAGCAGTCGGTCCACGGTCAGGGACTCCGGGACCAGCAGCGGCTCGCGCATGATCTCCGACACGGGGACGTGCAGACGCCGGTCGGCGGGGATCGCCAGGGCGTCCTTGATGTGCACGGTGCCCACGACCGCGTCCAGGCCGCCGCGGTGGACGGGGAAGCGGGACAGGCCCGTGGCCCGGGTCGCGTTCGCCACGTCCTCGCAGGTCGCCAGGGCGTCCAGGGAGATGACCTGGACGCGCGGGGTCATCACGTTCTCCGCGGTCAGGTCGGCCAGGTTCAGGGTGCGCACGAACAGCTCGGCGGTGTCCGCCTCCAGCGCGCCCTCACGGGCCGAGTGGCGGGCCAGGGCCGCCAGCTCCTGGGGGCCGCGCGCGGCGGCCAGCTCCTCGGTGGGCTCCACGCCGAAGCGGCGCACGACGTGGTTGGCGGTGTTGTTGAGATGGGTGATGAAGGGCCGGAAGGCGGAGCTGAACCAGCGCTGCCCGTTGCCCACGGTCTTGGCCACGGGCAGCGGCGAGGAGATCGCCCAGTTCTTGGGCACCAGTTCGCCGACGACCATCAGGAAGACCGTCGACAGCGCCGTGCCCAGCACGAGCGCCACCGAACTCGCCGTCCCGCCCGACAGGCCCGCCGACTCCAGCGGTCCCGCGATCAGCGCGGCGATCGACGGCTCGGCGAGCATGCCGACGACCAGGTTCGTCACAGTGATGCCGAGCTGCGCGCCGGAGAGCTGGAAGGTGAGATTCCGTACGGCCTCGAGCGCGCCGGAGGCGCCGCGCTCACCGCGTTCCGCCGCCCGTTCCAGCTCGCTGCGCTCGACCGTGGTCAGCGAGAACTCGGCGGCGACGAAGGCACCGCACGCGAGGGACAGCAGGATCGCCACCAGCAGCAGGAGCACTTCCGTCATCGGTTCACCTCCGTCCCATGGTCCGGCAGGGCAGGGAGGATCGCGCGATGTCGCGCACGGCTACTGGGAGGCTCGCCCATGGGCGGACGCTCACACCTTTCCAGGACTCGTCGGGGGACCGCGCGCTGCCGCACGGTCCCCCAATGGTAAAGGGTCAGCAAAGTCCCCCGGCCGGGGTGTCGGTCAGGGCGCCGGCCGGCCGGCGAACGGCTTCACCCAGCGCCGCCACTTCTCCTCCGGCGCGTACCCCGCGGCGCGCCACGCATGATGCGCCGTCTCGTTCCGGCTGAGCACCATCGCGTCCCCGCGCCGCCCGCCCAGCCCTACGAACCGCTCCTCGGCGGCGTCCAGCAGCGCCGAGCCGATGCCCTGACGGCGCCGCTCCGGATGCACCGCCAGCCGGTACAGATGGCACCGCCACCCGTCGAACCCGGCGATCACCGTGCCCACCAGCTCACCACCCCGCTCGGCCAGCAGCAGCGCTCCGGGGTCCCGGGCGACCAGCCGCTCCACGCCGGCGCGGTCGTCGCTGATGCTCGTCCCCTCGGCGGCGGACTTCCAGAAGGCGAGAACGGTGTCCAGGTCGTCGGGCGTCGCGGCCCGTATGCGCAGATCAGACATGCGGCGATCCCATCACGGGCGCGCGGGCCGGGCGGGGAATTCCACGATCCGGACGGCGACTTGAGCGGGCCGCGAGCCGGTGGATACCGTGCGGGGTGCAGACAGTAAACGTTTTCCGTCAACAGTAAGTGTTCCTTCCTGTTCTCCCTCCCGCCCATCCGCACACCCTCCCGCCCATCCGCACACCCTCCCGGCCGGAGCCGCCCTCATGACCATCACCCACCTGTGCTGGGGGACCGCCGAGCTCTCCCTGCTCCTCGCCCTGGACACCGCCGGCCCCGCGCGGCTGCTGGCCGCGGGTGAGGCGGCCTCCCTCCCGGACCCGGACCGCGAGCCCGAGCGGTGCGCCGCCCTCGCCCGCCGCGCCCTGCCGCTGGTCGAGATGCAGACCACGGACGGCGGCCGCCTCGGCACCTCCGGCAAGCGGCATGTCGACGGCGCGCTCTCCCGCGCCCTGCGCTGCACCGGCCACGAGGGGGAGAACGCCTCGGGCCTGCGCACCCTGCGGATCCGGATGGCCGACGACACGACCGGGCTGCGGGTGACCGCCGAGTACCGGCTGCGCGACGGCATACCGGTGCTGCACGCCGAGGTGCGGGTGGAGAACACGGGCGACACCCCGGTGACCCTCGAGTACGTGTCCTCGTTCGCGCTGTCCAACCTGGCCCGCACCCTGCCGCCCGGCCGGCACTGGGAGGACGGACTCGCGCTGTGGCTCGCGGCCAACCCGTGGAGCGGTGAGTTCCGCTGGTCGCGGGCGACGCTCGCCGAGCGCGGGCTGGTCGACGTCGGCATGGTGGCGTACGGCCAGACCGGCTCGAAGAACCGGATCGCCGTGACCAGCACCGGCTCCTGGTCCTCCTCCGAACACCTGCCGATGGGCTGCCTGGAGGAGCCGGACAGCGGTCGCGCGCTGGCGTGGCAGATCGAGCACAACGGCTCCTGGCACGCCGAACTCGCCGACCGCTTCGACGACCTGTACCTGACGCTGTCCGGACCGACGGACCGCGAACACCAGTGGCACCGCCGACTGGCTCCTCAGGAAACCTTCCTCACGGTCCCCGTCGCGGTGGCCCTCGTCCCCTCGGGAGGCTTCCCGGCCGCGGTCGCCGCGCTGACCGGCCACCGACGGGCCACCCGCCGCCCGCATCCCGACCTGGACGGGCTGCCGGTGGTCTTCAACGACTTCATGAACAGCCTGATGGGGGAGCCCAGCACCGAGGCGCTGCTGCCGCTGGTGGACGCGGCGGCGCGGGCGGGCGCCGAGGTCTTCTGCGTCGACGCGGGCTGGTTCGACCCCGAGCCGCCCGGCACCGCCGGTCCCGGCGGGGTGCCCGGCTGGTGGGACGCCGTGGGGGAGTGGCGGGAGTCCGCGACCCGGTTCCCCGGCGGACTCGGGGAGGTCATGGACCGGATCCGGGACGCGGGCATGGTGCCGGGCCTGTGGCTGGAACCGGAGGTGGTCGGCGTGCGCAGCCCGGTCGCGGCCGCGCTGCCCGACGAGGCGTTCTTCCGCCGGAACGGGGTCCGGGTCGTCGAATGGGGCCGCCACCAGCTCGACCTGCGGCACCCGGCCGCCCGCGCCCACCTCGACACGGTCGTGGACCGGCTGGTGCGCGACCACGGCGTCGGTTACCTCAAACTCGACTACAACATCGACATCGGCGCGGGCACGGACGGCGTCCCGCCCACCACCGCGACGGGCGCCGGCACCCGCGACCGCGCCGGCACCGGTGACGCCGGTGGCCACGGCCCCGGTGACGGGCTGCTCGGGCACAACCGCGCCTACCTGGACTGGCTCGACGGCGTGCTCGACCGTCATCCCGGCCTGACCCTGGAGAGCTGCGCGGCCGGCGGCAGCCGGACGGACCACGCGATCCTGTCCCGGTTGCCCATCCACTCCGTCACCGACCAGCAGGACTTCCGGCTGCTGCCCGCCATCGCCGCCGCCGCGCCCACGGCCGTCACCCCGGAGCAGGGCGCGATCTGGGCGTACCCGCAGCCCGAGCACTCCGCCGCCGACCTCTCCACCGTGCTGGTGTCGGCGCTGCTCGGCCGTGTCCACCTCAGCGGCCGGCCCGACCTGTTGAGCGACGAGCAGCACGCGCGCGTGCGGGAAGCCGTGGACACGTACAAGGGGTACCGGCATCTCCTGCCGACCGCGCGCCCTCACTGGCCGCTGGGCCTGCCCGGCTGGCGCGAGGGCCGGCCGGCCCTCGCCCTGGCGGCGACGGACGGTACGACCCTCCTGGCCCTGTGGCGCAGGACCGGGGCGCCCGCGACGGTCACGGTCCCCCTGCCCTGGACGGGGCCGGACGACCGGCCCCGGGTGCTGTTCGAGGCACAGGGGGAGCCGGGCGAAGGGGTGGCGCTCGACTGGGACCCGCCGACCCGCACCCTGCGGGCGGTTCTCCCGGCGGAGGGATCGGCGGCCCTGATCGTCCTGGAGCCGCCCGCCCGGGACTGAGCACGCCCAGCGCCTGCGCAGCACCGGTTCATGGCGATCAGATACGGGCCGTACACGCATCCGTAGAAGGTTGCGCGCCCTGCTGGAGCCGGTGGGGCATCCGCCAGCCCTCGGCGAGGCGCGACGGATGCACGGTGTGTCCGCCGCCGAAGAACTCACAGAACTTCATCATCAGCGGATCCCAGGCGAGCGGATCCACATGGTGGGAGCCGGGGATCAGCAGGCTCTCCTCGACATGAGCCCGCACGACCGCCACTTCGAAGGCGGTGGCCAACGACGCCGCACTGACGAGGGGATGGGCCGAGACGACCTTGCACTCCAGCTGGATCGGACACTCAGCGACCCGCGGAGGCCCGACCAGCTCGGCCTTCTGCTCGGTCACCTGCCCGAGCGCGAACTTGTCCGGCTCGTACCGGTATCCCTGCCGTGCCTTGGCCTCAGGGACAGCCGGCGTCCCGGTGGTGAGTGCGAGTCGGTCGACGGCGGAGACCAGCGACGAGGACGGCAGGTTGAGCACGCACTCGCGTTCACGCAGCAGATTCGAGGTCGTCCGGCTGCTGTTGTCCAGACCGAGCACACACGACTGCCCCAGCCACCACGCGGAGGACATGGGCGCGAGGTTCGCGGTGCCGTCCTCATTGCGTGAACTGATCAGCACGACGGGAGTCCCGAAGTACAGAACGCTGAGTCCGGGCACTACGTGCATGGTTTCACCTTTCCTGGGTGGGCCGGGCGGGCCCACGACGAGCCGTCGAGGCGCGGCGCGTACGACCTTCGCCGAGTCCGTGGGAAGGCGCTGGCGGTAACCGGACGTCGCATTGCGTGTGCCGCAGACGACATGGGGAGGAAGGCCCACCGGCGAGCCCGCCCCGACCGGACCGCCCCCCGGGGCGCGAAGCCGCACGTCCTCCCCGTCACTCACAAGGCGATCGGCGGGTGGCAGCACAGGGCTCGATCACCGGCGATCATCGGCGCCCCGGCGTCGGACCGGGTTCACCGGTGGTCCGGCACCGCCCGGCTCCTGCTCCGACCTGGGGCCCGCCGCGCCCATAGCCCGCTGTTCCTCACCGGTGGCACGGCCCCGGCCGGAACGCCGACGCGCCCCTGGAGCGGTGTGTCCGTCCGGGCGTCGCCGCGGTCGCCCGACAGGTCGCCGAGCGCGACCCCGCCGTACCCGCGCGATCGCACCCCGGCCGGGCCCGGCGGCTACCGGGCCGCAGCGCACGGCAGTGGTGCCTCACTCGTGGGCGATCGCCGCCAGGACGTTCATCCGGGAGGCCCGGAGTGCGGGCAGCAGGGCCGCGACGACGCCGACCACCGCCGAGCCGATGACGACCGCGACGATCGTGCCCCACGGGACGGCGAGGGCCTTCATGCCCTGGAGGGCGAGGACCTGCTGGATGCAGACGCCCCAGATCAGGCCCAGCGCCAGTCCCAGGACCGCGCCGAAGACCGCGATCACCACCGATTCCAGCCGGATCATCCGCCGGAGCTGACGGCGTCCCAGACCGATCGCGCGCAGCAGCCCGATCTCCCGGGTCCGTTCCACCACCGACAGCGCCAGGGTGTTGACCACGCCGAGCACCGCGATGACGATCGCGAGGCCGAGGAGGGCGTACACCAGGTAGAGCAGGACGGCGATCTGGTCGTGGACCAGCTTCTTGTAGTCGGCCTGGTCGCGGACCTGGACCTGCGGATACGCGTCGAGCGTCTTCTCCAGCCGGGGCCGCAGCTGCTCGGCGCTCGTGCCGGGCGTCGCGTTCACGTACAGCGCGGAGTCCTGGCCGCCGGGCACGTACTTCTCCACGGTCCCCATCCCGAGGAACAGCCCGCCCTCCATGCCGAACCCCTCGGAGGCGTCCTGGTCGGTGAGCGCGCCCACCTTCAGCGAGGTCGTGCGGTCGCCGGGGAACTCGACCGGGAGCACACTGCCCAGCTTCACCCCGTGATCCTTGGCGAAGTCCACGTCCATGCCGATCGCGCCGTCCGCCAGCGCCGCCGCCGAGTCGCCCTGGGCGTACGTGACATGGGCGACGTCGTCGAGCCGGTCGTCGTACCCGGAGGCCGTCGTCTCGACCCGCTTGCCGTCCGGCAGCCGTACGGCGAGGGGCGCGAACCGCTGCCGTACGACGAGGCCGACGCCGTCGGTGGCGCGGACCGCGTTCGTCACCTCCTGGGAGAAGGGCGTGAAGTTGGCGTTCTGGATCACGTAGTCCGCGCCGAGCGTCTTGTCGATCTGCTCGTCGAACGACTTCGACATCGAGGCGCTCGCCACGGACATGCCGCCGACCAGGGCGAGGCCCACCATCAGCGCCGCCGCGGTGGCGCCCGTGCGGCGCGGGTTGCGCAGGGCGTTGCGCTGGCTCATCCGCCCGACCGGGCCGAACAGGGCCGGGAAGGCGCCGCCGAGGACCCGGATCACCGGCCGGACCAGCAGCGGCCCCGCGATCACGGTGGCGATCAGCGTCAGGACCACGCCGAGCCCCAGGAGGGAGGCCGCGGACGCCGTCTTCGAGGCGGTCGCACAGCCCAGCAGGGCCGCCGCACCCAGCGCCCCTACGACCGCCCCGACGATCGCGCGCACCTTCATCGGCCGGCCCACACCGGCGATGTCCGCGTCCGCGAGGGCCGCCATGGGCGAGACGGTGGCGGCGCGCCGGGCCGGGAGGTAGGCGGCCACGAAGGTGACGCCCACGCCGACGACGTACGCCGCCACCGGGGTCCCCCAGCCGACGACCATCTCCGTCGTCTTCAGGTTCATGCCGAACGCGCTCATCAGCCGGATCAGCCCGGCCGCCAGACCGATACCGGCGGCGAGGCCCAGGGTGGAGCCCACGAGCCCGAGCAGCACCGCCTCGGTCAGCACCGAGCGCCGGACCTGACGGCGGTCGGCGCCGAGCGCGCGCAGCAGCCCCAGCTCACGGGTGCGCTGGGCGATCAGCATCGAGAACGTGTTGACGATCAGGAACACACCGACGAGGACGGCGATGCCGGCGAACCCGAGCATCACGTACTTGATCACGTCGAGGAAGCCGCCCAGCGACGCGGCCGAGGACTTGGCCTGCTCGTCGGCGGTCTTCACGTCGTACGGCCCGGAGCCCAGCGCGGCCGAGACGCGGTCCTTGAGCACGGCGTCGGAGACGCCCGGCGCCGCGTCGACCGAGATGCTGGTGGCCTTGTCCGCCGAGCCCAGCAGTTCGGTCGCGGCCACCTTGGGGTCGAGGAAGACCAGGGCCGCGCCCGGGTTGGTGGTGGTGAAGGTGGCGATGCCGACGATCTCGACGTCGAAGGAGCCCGGCTGGGCCATCACGGTGAGCGTGTCGCCGATCTTCACGTTCTTCTTGTCGGCGGTGTCGGCGTCCAGCATGGCCTGGCCGGCGCCTTGCGGGGCGTGGCCGGAGGTCAGCTTCACGGGGCTGCGGTGGGTGACGTACCAGTCGGTGGCGATGGTGGGGGCGCCGGTGGTGGGGCCGACGGACTTGTGGTCGCTGTCGACGACGGTGATGTTCTCGACGCTGACGTCCGCGTGCGCGGAGGCGACCCCGTCGACCCGCGCGACCTGTCCGGCGAGGGCGGCCGGCACCGTCTGCACCGCGCCGCTCGGCACATTGGAGTTCAGGTCGTCCTTCGGCTCCACGGTCACGTCCGCCGCGGTGGAGGCGAACAGCCGGTCGAAGGTGCGGGTCACCGTGTCCGAGAAGATCAGGCTGCCCGCGACGAACGCCACGGACAGCACGACGGCGAGGGCCGACAGCAGCAGCCGTCCCTTGTGCGCCAGGAAACTCCTGAGGGTCGCCTTCAGCACCGGGTCAGTCCTCCTCGGGAGCGCCGTCCGCGACGGATGCGCGGCCGACGTCGAACCGTTTCATCCGTTCGAGCACCGCATCGGCCGTAGGCCGCTCCATCTGGTCCACTATCCGGCCGTCCGCCAGGAAGAGGACCAGATCGGAGTGGGCGGCGGCGCCCGGGTCGTGGGTGACCATGACGACCGTCTGGCCGAGCTCGTCCACCGCCTGGCGCAGGAACGCGAGCACCTCGAGACCGGCCCGCGAGTCCAGATTGCCGGTCGGTTCGTCGGCGAAGATCAGCTCGGGCCGGGAGACCAGCGCCCGGGCGCAGGCCACGCGCTGCTGCTGGCCGCCGGAGAGCTGGGACGGCCGGTGCTTGAGGCGCTCCCGCAGCCCGAGTGTGTCGACGACCTGGTCCAGCCACTTCTCGTCGGGCTTGCGGCCCGCGATGTCCATGGGCAGCGTGATGTTCTCGGCCGCGTTCAGCGTCGGGATCAGGTTGAACGACTGGAACATGAACCCGATCCGGTCCCGCCGGAGCCGGGTCAGCTCGCGCTCCTTGAGCCCCGTGATCTCCGTGTCGCCGAGCCAGACCTGACCGGCCGAGACGGTGTCGAGTCCGGCCAGACAGTGCATCAGCGTGGACTTCCCGGACCCCGAGGGCCCCATGACCGCGGTGAAGCGGCCCCGGGCGATGCTCACGTCCACGGAGTCCAGGGCCAGCACCGTCGTCTCACCGGAGCCGTACGCCTTGGTCAGACCGTGGGCACGGGCCGCGATCCCGTCGGGGGTGGACAAGGCCGCTGTGGACAAGACTGCCTCCTCGCTCGCGTCGACGTGCCGAGACTAGTGTGACCCGGCGCACAGTCGGTATCTCTTTTCGATTCCGGCGCGCCCTTGCCGCGCTAGCACCCTCGCGCTAGCGTCGAAGGCATGGCGAAGACCCAGCTGAACGTACGCGTCGACGAGGGCACGGCCCAGGCCGCCCGCGAGCGCGCCACGGCGCGCGGCATGAGCGTCAACCGCTATATCGAGGAGCTGGTCAGACAGGACGCCGGCGAGGTGGGCCACACCTTCGTGGAGGCCGCCGCCGACTTCATGAAGCAGTACGAGAACGTCTTCGCCGAGGAATTCGGCGCGGACCGCGAGGGCGCCGTGCCGGAAGGCCGCCGCTGATCCCTTGAGCGATCTCCGTATCGATCTCGCCTGGCTCCTCATGCTCGCCGAGCAGCAGACCCCGGGCGACCCCCAGGTCACCGACTGGGGCGCCCTGATCGCCGCCGTGGCACGCCATCAGGCCGAGATATTCGACGTCCCCGTGTACACCGACCCGCCGGCCCGCGCGGCCGCGCTGCTCCAACTGCTCATCCACGTCCCCGCGCTGGAGCGCTCCAACGCGCTGTTCGCCTGCGCGGTCGCCTACGCCTACCTCGTCGCCAGCGGTCTGAAGGTGGCCACCTCACCCGAACAGGTGCGCGATCTGGCCCGGCTGGTCAAGACGGGCGAGGCATCGGTCGCCGAGATCGCGCAGGAACTGCGCGCATGGAGCCTGTGACGCCCGCCCCGGCCTAGGCGGGCTTGCGGGCCGTGCCCAGTACGGCGTAGGAGAAGGGGAGCCTCGGCCCCTTCTCCGGCAGGTACATCCGCCGGTACGGGCCGAGTTCGAAGCCGGCCTCGCGCAGTGCGCCGACCGTGTCCCGGGTCAGATGGCAGCCGCCCGCGAGGGAGGGCCAGACCGTGCGGTCCAGGGCGCGCTGGGTGGCCCGCATCGCCCGGCCGCCGCCGGGGCCGTGTTCCAGGAACCGCAGTTCGCCGCCGGGCCGCAGTACCCGCCGCAGCTCGGCCAGCGCCCGCGGCACGTCCCGCACACTGCACAGCACCAGCGAGACCACCGCCGCGTCGAACGCCTCGCTCTTGACCGGCAGCGCCTCCGCCGCGCCGGGCACCACGTCCACCGGCACCCCGGCGCGCAGTGCCGCCTCCAGCGCCAGAGCCCGCATCCGGCGCTCCGGTTCGATCGCGACGACCTCCGAGACGGCACCCGGATAGTGCGCGAAGTTCAGTCCGTTGCCCGCGCCGATCTCGATGACCCGGCCGGAGAGCCCGGCGAGCAGCCGGGCCCGCACACCGGCGAGACCGGCCCGGGTCTCCGCGGCCGAACCGAGCGCGGCGTACAAGCGGGCGAACAGCGGGTGGTGGACGGGGTCACCGGGCACCCGGCCGGAGCCGGCGGACCGTATCGGCATGACGACCTCCCGGGCAGGACGGGCCTCCCCGGATTCTCCCCCGTGGGGAGCCGTCGCACCCCCGCTGTCCCTCACACGGTCGTGGTCGTGTGCGCGAGGATCACTGGATGAAGTCGCGCACCTGCTGGTAGACGCCGTAGTCGTTGTTCATGTCGTTGTGCGAGATGCATCCGACGCCGACGTTGGTGGCCCCGCTCAGCAGCGCCGAGGAGTCGGGGTCGATGGCCGCGTCGCAGTTCGACCAGTAGGTCCCGTAGGTCACGCTGCCCGGCGTCTCGTCACCGGAGTTGAGCGCGGTGAGGAACGAGCTGCCGGTGACCATCTCGGCGCACGACGTATACAGCCAGCTGCACCAGGAGGCCACCGACGTACCGTGGTTGACGCCCGCGACGGAGACGAAGTCGTCCACGTAGGACGTGCCGCCGAGGTTCTTGAGGTAGTAGCGGGCGCTGAGGGCGCCCATCGAGTGGATGACCACGTCGACCTTGCTCGCGCCGGTTCTCGCCAGCACGTTCTTGATCTCGGTGGCCAGCTGGGAGGCCGTCGTGGCGTTCGACTGGGACCAGCTGTACGTCCACGCGTCCAGCTCGGCGGACGTGTAGCCGTCGGCCTTGAAGTCGGCGACCCAGTCGTCCCAGCTGCTCGACGAGCTGCTGATGCCGTGCACGAAGACGATGGGGTTGTGGGTCGCCGCCCGGGCGGACGGGGCGGAGAGCGAGAGTGACAGAAGGAGCGAAGAGACCGCGGCCGAGAGGACCGTGGCGATGCGACGCCTGGAGCGCTGCATGATGCCTCCTGAAACGGGTGGGGTTGCCAGGAGTGTCCGGTCGGGTCTACGCGCGCCGCATCGGTGAAATCGCCGGTCTTTACTGTTCAAGTAACCCGCCAGTAACGTCAATCGCGTGGTGACTCCTGTAAACCCCCCACGTCTCGACGGCACTTCGCCACCGCCGCCCCCGGCCCCGTGGCGGCGCCCCGTCATGTCCCTCCCCGAGGGCGTCCGGGTGCGCGTGCTGCGTCTGGTGTACGGCGATCAGCGCGCCGCCGCCGAACTCGCCGCCCGGCTCACCGACCGTCAGGCGGCCGGCCTGGACCCCCTGCCCACCGGCCCCGCCGACCTCGCCCCCACCCTGCTGCACGGCTACCGCCGGGAGATCCGCGCCCTGCCCGAGGACACCCGGCTGCTGCTGCTCCTCGCCGCCGCCGACCAGTACCCGGTCGCCACCCACGCCTTCCTGCGCGCCGTGGCCGCCGCCCGCCTCGACACCCGCCCGCTGGAGGCCGCCGAGAGCGCCGGCATCGCGTACGCCACGGCGGGCGGGGTCGGCTTCCGCGACGCCTGGACCCGGATCGCCGCCTACGAGACGGCCACCCCCGCCGACCGCCGCGAGGCCCACCGGCTGCTCGCCCGCGTCCTGCACGACGACACCGAACTGCCCCGCCGCTCCTGGCACCGGGGCGCGGCCGCGCTCGGCCCCAGCGGACGGCTCGCGGCCGAACTGACGGCCGCCGCCGACCGGGCCCGTCGGGCCGCCGACCCCGCCCTCGCCGCCGCCCTCACCGAACGCGCCGCCGCGCTCGGCACCGACCCCCGCGAACAGCCCCGCCTCCTCGCCCGCGCGGCGGCCGACGCCTGGCACTCCGGCGACGCCGACCACGCCCGCACCCTCGCCGCCCGCACCCACACCGACGCCCTCACCGGCGTCCTCGCGCTGCGCACCGGCCAGGCGGGGGAGGCGTTCGACGCGCTCATCGCCGGGGCCACCCTCGGCACCGAACCCGTCCCGCTCCTCACCCGCGCCACCGAAGCCGCCATCTACACCGGTGACCTGCGCCGATGTACGGAAGCCGTGGCCGCCGCGCGGCGGCTCGGCGTCCGGCCGCCGGGTGTGCTCCCGGCTCTCGCCGCCGCGGCCGACGGACGGTACGAGGACGCCCGCGACCTGCTGGAGGCGACCGCCGGACGGTGCGGGCCGGGCGGCGACCCCAGCCGCCTCCTGCACGCCGGCATCGCCGCCCTGATGCTCGGCGACCACACCCGCGCCGCCACCGCCACCGTCCGCGCGGCCGCCGCCGCCCGCGCCCGGGGCCTGACCGCGATGGTCTCCCAGGCGATGGAGTTCCGCGCCTACGCCGACTTCTGGACCGGCCGCCCGCGCGCCGCCGAGGCCGCCGCGCTGGACGCCCTACGGCAGTCGTACGCCACCGGACAGGACAACGGCGCCTGCCATCTCCAGGCCGCCCTCGCGATGTTCGCCGCGCTCACCGGCGACGGCGACCTGTGCCGTGAGCGGGCCGCGGCGGCCCGCTCCTACGCCCTCGCCCACGGCCTCGGGCTGCCGGCCGCCCTGGCCCAGTGGGCGCTCGCCTTCCTCGACCTCGGCTCCGGCCGCTACGGCGCCGCCGCCGCCCGGCTGCGCGCCCTCGCCGCCTTCGGCCCGGGCCACGGCCACCGGGCCGTCCGCCATCTGGCCACCCCGCACTACGTCGAGGCCGCCGCCCGCGCGGGCGACACCCGGATCGCCCGCGCCGCCCATGCCGACTACGACCGCTGGGCCCGCGCCGTCCGCAGCCCCGACGACCTCGCGCTGAGCGCCCGCTGCCGGGCCCTGCTCACCCCCGGCGCCGAAGCGCTCGACCACTACCGGACGGCTCTCGATCTGCACGCCGAGGGCACCCGTGCCTTCGAACGCGCCCGCACGGAACTGCTGTTCGGCAGCGCCCTGCGGCGGTTGCGGCGCCGCGCGGAGGCCCGGGACCGGCTGCACAGCGCGCGTGAGGCGTTCGAGTCCTTCGGGGCGCCGCACTGTGCGGAGGCCGCCCGTGCGGAGTTGCGCGCCCTCGGGGCGCCGGCCGGCCCGGCGCGGGGTGCCGAGCCGCCGGTCGTCCGGCTGACCGCCCAGCAGCTGCTGGTTGCCCGGATGGCCGCGGAGGGTGCCACGAACCGGGAGATCGCCGGGCGGCTCGCGCTCAGTCCGCGGACCATCGATCACCATCTGCGGGGGGTTTTCACGCGGCTGGGGATTCGGTCCCGGATCGAGTTGGTGCGGTTGCTCTCGGAAGCGGAATGAGCGTCGTTGTCCGTCTGCGGGTGTGCGGGGGGCCTGTCGCGCAGTTCCCCGCGCCCCTCTAGGGCGCCTCCGCCAGCGCGTCTCGGAAGGTTGCCGCCTCCCACGTCCCGTCCAGGCGCGCCGCCAGCCAGGACGGGGCCGCCGTGCGGAAGTCGGCCGGGGCGAGTCCGCCCACGCCCATCGGGAGGGCGCCCAGCAGCGGGGCCGCGGCCACGTCCGGGAGGTCCGTGACGTTGCAGCGCATCGCCAGGTCCGGGGCGTCGGGCCAGCCGCCGATCACCACGCCGAGCAGCTCCACGCCCCGTGCGCGCAGTTCGCGGGCCGTGAGTTCCGTGGTGTTCAGGGTGCCCAGGCCCGCCGAGGCCACCACCAGGACCGGGGCCCGCAGCGCCTGGGCCACGTCGGCCAGGGTGCCGCCGGCCTCGTCGAAGCGGACGAGCAGGCCGCCCGCACCCTCGACCAGGACCAGATCGTGCTCCGCGGCCAGCTTCTGGGCCGCCTCGACGACGTCGTACGGCCGCACCGGGGGGAGCCCCGCCCGCCGGGCCGCCGTCGCCGGGGCCAGCGGCTCGGGGTAGCGGGCGCACTCGGCGGTCGTGACCGGTCCCGCGAGCCGCGCGATCTCCTCGGCGTCCCCGCGCTCGTCGGGCCGTACACCCGTCTGCGCGGCCTTCAGGACGGCCACCGTGCGGCCCGCCGCGAGCGCGGACGCGGCGACGGCCGCCGTGGTGACGGTCTTGCCGACCTCCGTGCCCGTCCCCGTGATCACCAGGATCGGCATGTTCATCCCTCCCGCGCCGCGGCGCACACCGCGCGCGCGATCCGTGCCAGGTCCGTGTCGCCGGTGACGTACGGCGGCATCGTGTAGACCAGGTCGCGGAACGGGCGCAGCCAGACGCCCTCCCGGACGGCCGCCGCGGTGGCCGCCTTCATGTCCACCGGATGGTCCAGCTGCACCACCCCGATGGCGCCGAGGACCCGTACGTCCCGGACGCCGGGGAGCCCGGCGGCCTCCGCCAGCCCGTCCCTGAGACCCGTCTCGATCCGTTTGACCTCCGCGAGCCAGTCCTGCCCGAGGAGCAGCCCGATCGAGGCGCAGGCGACGGACGCGGCGAGCGGATTGCCCATGAACGTCGGGCCGTGGGCCAGCACCGGCACCTCGCCCCGGGAGATCCCGTCGGCCACCCGGGAGGTGCACAGCGTCGCCGCCAGGGTCAGATAACCGCCGGTCAGCGCCTTGCCCACGCACATCACGTCCGGCGTCACCGCCGCGTGGTCCGCCGCGAACAGCGCCCCCGTGCGTCCGAACCCGGTCGCGATCTCGTCGAACACCAGCAGCACGTCGTGCGCGTCGCACGCCTCGCGCAGCACCCGCAGATACGCGGGGGAGTGGAAGCGCATCCCGCCCGCGCCCTGCACCACCGGCTCCACGATCACCGCGGCCAGTTCGTCCGCGTGCCGCTCGATCGCGGCACGCAGCTGATCGGCGTACGTCTCCTCGTACTCGACCGGTGGGGGGTCCACGAAGATCTGACGGGGCAGCACGCCGGTCCACAGGTCGTGCATGCCCCCCTCGGGGTCGCACACCGACATCGGCTGCCAGGTGTCGCCGTGATAGCCGCCGCGCCAGGTCAGCAGGCGCTGCTTGGCGGGGCGGCCCAGCGAACGCCAGTACTGGAGGCACATCTTCACCGCGACCTCGACCGACACCGAACCGGAGTCGGCGAGGAAGACGTGCTCCAGGCCGTCGGGAGACATGTCGACGAGGAGCTTCGCCAGCCGGACGGCGGGCTCGTGCGTGAGCCCGCCGAACATGACGTGGCTCATCCGGCCGAGTTGCTCGCGCGCCTCCTCGTTCAGCACCGGGTGGTTATAGCCGTGGATCGCCGACCACCAGGACGACATGCCGTCGACCAGCTCGCCCGAGCCGTCCGCTAGGCGCAGCCGCACCCCGCTCGCCGACTCCACGACGAGCGGGTCCACCCGGCCGGGCATCGGACCGTACGGGTGCCAGACGTGCCGCCGGTCCAGTTCCAGCAGCTCGGCGACGGGCAGTGCGGGCAGCTCAGGCATTGGGCGCGAGGTCGGTGCCGGCGCCGCGGCGGCGCACGGCGACCAGGTCCGTACGGGGCTCACCGGCCGGGGCGGCCGCAGCGGCCGTACCGCACACCGAGCCACCCTCGTGCGACCCGCAGCCGGAACCGCAGCCCGCCTCGGCGTGGGAGCCGCAGCCGGCCTCGGCATGCGATCCGCAGCCGCCGCCGGCCGTCGCCGCCCGATGCTCCGGGAGGGTGACCTCGCCCGCGCCCTCCACCTCGAATCCGGCGTCCGCGATCATCTCCAGGTCGGCCTTGCCGGCCTGGCCCTCGGTGGTGAGGTAGTCGCCGAGGAAGATCGAGTTGGCCAGGTTCAGCGCGAGCGGCTGCTGGGTGCGCAGATGGACCTCGCGGCCGCCCGCGATGCGGACCTCGACGTCCGGGCAGACGAACCGGACCATCGCCAGGATCCGCAGACAGCGCTGCGGGGTGAGGTTCCACTCCTTGCCCAGCGGGGTGCCCTCGACCGGGATGAGGAAGTTGACCGGCACCGAGTCCGGGTCCAGCGCGCGCAGCGAGAAGACCACGTCGACCAGGTCCTCGTCGCTCTCGCCCATGCCGGCGATCAGCCCGGAGCAGGCCGACAGGCCCGCCGCGTGCGCCTTGGAGACCGTGTCCACCCGGTCGGCGTACGTGTGGGTGGTGGTGATGTCCCCGTACGTCGCCTCGGAGGTGTTGAGGTTGTGGTTGTAGGCGTCCGCGCCCGCCTCGCGCAGCCGTTCGGCCTGGCCGTCGGAGAGCAGCCCCAGACAGGCGCACACCTCGACGCCCTCGTTCTGGTCCTTGATCGCCTTGATGGTCTCGGAGACCCGGTCCACGTCACGGTCGGTGGGACCGCGCCCGGACGCCACCAGACAGACCCGCTTGGCCCCGCCCGCGAGCCCCGCCGCGGCGGCCCTGGAGGCCTCGTCCGGCTTGAGCCAGCTGTACTTCAGGATGCCGGTCGTGGAGCCGAGCCGCTGGGAGCAGTACGAGCAGTCCTCGGGGCACAGGCCCGACTTGAGGTTGACGAGATAGTTGAGTTTCACCCGCCGGCCGAACCAGTGCCGGCGCACCTTCCCGGCCGCGGCCACCACGTCCAGCACGTCGTCGTCGGAAGTGGCGAGGACGGCGAGCGCCTCCTCGCGGGTCGGCAGCTCGCGCCGAAGCCCCTTGTCCACCAGCGTGTTCAGCAGGTCCATGAGAGCCGATCCTGTCCTACGGGACCGCCCCGGGCCAAGGTAGGGATCACACAACACACCCGGATCGACGTGTGGGTATTGCCACACCGTGGGTAGCGGTCCGTGACGTTAGGGTCTGTCCGCTACCTACAAAAGCCCCGGAGGAGCCATGGCGTTCGGCTGGATCGACGAACAGGCGCGGGCGCGCCGCCGGGCCGGACTCGTCCGGACGCTGCGGCCCCGTCCGGCCGACTCGCCGCTGCTCGATCTCGCGAGCAACGACTACCTGGGCCTGTCCCGCCACCCGGAGGTCACCGAGGGCGCCGCGACGGCCGCGCGGACCTGGGGCGGCGGCTCGACCGGCTCCCGCCTGGTCACCGGCACCACCGAGCTGCACACCGAGCTGGAGCGGGAACTGGCGGAGTTCTGCGGCTTCGAGGCGGCGCTCGTGTTCTCCTCCGGGTACGCCGCGAACCTGGCCGCGGTCACCGCGCTGGCCCCGCACGACTCGCTGATCGTCTCCGACGCGGGCAACCACGCCTCGCTGATCGACGGCTGCCGGCTGGCCCGGGGGACCACCCAGGTGGTGGCGCACGCGGACCCCGACGCCGTACGGAAGGCGCTCGGCACCCACGACGGCCCGGCGGTGGCCGTCTCCGACACGGTCTTCTCGGTCGACGGCGACGCGGCCCCGCTGGCCGGGCTCGCCGCCGCCTGCCGGGAGCACGGCGCCGGGCTGGTGGTGGACGACGCGCACGGGCTCGGCGTCCTCGGGGACGGCGGGCGGGGCGCCCCTTACGCGGTCGGGCTGGCCGGCGCCGAGGACGTGGTCGTCACGGTGACGCTGTCGAAGTCCCTCGGCAGCCAGGGCGGGGCCGTCCTGGGGCCCGCGCGGGTGATCGACCATCTGGTCAACGCGGCCCGCACCTTCATCTTCGACACGGGCCTCGCCCCCGCGGCGGCCGGTGCGGCCCTCGCGGCGCTCCGGCTGCTGCGCCGGGAGCCCGAGCGGGCGGCACGCGCGCGTGCGGTGGCCGCGGAACTGCACGACCGGCTGACGGCCGCGGGCCTGGAGGCGGTACGTCCGGACGCCGCGGTCGTCTCCGTGCGTGCGCCCTCCCCGGAGGAGGCCGTGCAGTGGGCGGCGGACTGCCGGTCGGCAGGCCTCGCCGTGGGCTGCTTCCGTCCTCCCTCCGTGCCCGACGGCATCTCACGTCTGAGGCTGACCGCCCGCGCCGACCTCTCCGGGGCCGAGCTGGATCGCGCTGTACGGGTCATCGGGGAGACACGACCATGAGTCGGCGTGACACGGCCGGGGTCGCCCCTGCTGCCGGATGGCGGTGATCAGTGGAACGCGGCGGTGAAACCCGACCAGCTCTCGGGGGAGAAGAGCAGGGCGGGACCCTCCGGGTCCTTGGAGTCGCGTACGGCGAGCAGCCCGGCGAAGGGCCCGAGGGCCGGCCGGGCGGTCTCCACGCAGTTGTTCGCTCCCGTGCTGTAGCTGCTGCGCAGCCACCGCACCTGGGGGAGAGCGTGGGGATCCGTGCTGCGGGGTGCGTTCCGAGGTACGTTCCGAGGCAGAGCAGACATGGTGCCTCCCTACGCGCCGTCAGCTGTCGCGGCGATGTATTCCAGTGATTCCCCGGGCGAAAGCGCATGTGCCCGAAGGGCGTTGAAGGCCTCGGTGTAGGCCTCGAGGTCTTCTTTCCGTTCGAGGTAGAGGCTACTCGTCAAGTGGTCGAGAACAACCACATCCAGATCAGGGGCGCTCGAAAAGGAGAAGATAACGAAAGGCCCGGTGACACCGATATGCGCACCGGCCGCGAACGGCAGTACCTGCAAACGCACTTGGGGAAGTCGCGCCGCCTCCATCAGCCGGACGAGCTGGCGCTCCATCACCTCCGGGCCGCCCACCTCCCGCCGCAGCACCGCCTCGTCCAGCACCGCGCTCAGCCGGAGCGGCGGCTGCCGGCGCAGCACGTCCTGGCGGGCGATCCGCACCTCCACCAGGGTGTCCAGCTGGTCCTCGTCGGCGCCCTCCACCGCGGCCCGGGTCACCGCGCGGGCGTACTCGGCCGTCTGGAGCAGTCCGGGGACCACCGTCGTCTCCAGCGTGCGCATCGCGCCGGCCTGCGACTCCAGGCTGATGAAGTCCCGGTAGGCGGCCGGCAGGACCCCGCGGTAGGCGTGCCACCAGTGGTCGCGGCCGCCGCTCTCCTCCGAGCCGGCCAACGCCGTCATCAGCTCCCGCAGCTGCGGATCCGTCACACCGTAGACGTCGAGAAGTAACCGCACATCGGCCGGTTTCGTACCGCTGGTGCCGGTCTCGATCCGGCTCACCTTGGACTGGTGCCAGCCGACGAGCCGGGCCGCCTCGCCGCTCGTGAGCCCCGCCCGGGCGCGCAGACTCCGCAGTTCGGCGCCCAGCTTCCGGCGGCGTACCGCGGGACCGTGTTGCATGGGCTCCTCCTTACTCCTTATGGGCCGCCCGAAAACGCTCTGCCGTGGCAGAGTTCACCGCATTGGGCGACAGATATATGCATATCTTGGTGGATCGCCACCCGTGACGGGCGCGCTGATGGCAGTCTGGCGAAGTAGCACCAGTCCGGGACCGTACTCGAACCATCCGCAGCGTGTCGGACTCCGGTCCCGTGGGAAAGGGACGAGGTCGCCATGGCAGACCATCTGGAAGCATCCGTCACTCTGCCGAGCGAAGCCGCCTCGGTCTCCACGGCCCGCGGCTTCGTGGCCGGGACGCTGGACGAATGGGGACTGCCGGCGGACACGGAGGCGGCCGACGCCATCCGGCTGATCGTCTCCGAACTCGCCACCAACGCCGTGCAGCACACGTTCGGACAGTCCCCCACCTTCACGGTGGGCCTGGTGCTCGACCGCGACGAACGGCTGTGCATCGGTGTCACCGACAGCCACCCGCGCTTCCCCCAACGACTGCCGGCCGCTGTCCAGCAGGACAACGGCCGAGGCATGGTGATCATTCGCTGGCTGACCGCCGAACGCGGCGGCCGGCTCAGGGTGCGCCCCACACGGGAGGGCGGAAAGACGGTCACGGTCGAGCTGCCGTGGACCGTCCCGGCGGCGGAGCCGGTGGCGGGCGCCGGGGCGACCGTGCTGCCGGGGAGCTCCCGGGGTGGTGAGGGCGCGTCAGGGACGCCGTCACCACTCCGGGAAGCGATGCCCGAGCCCCGGCCCTAGCGGACCCGGCCGTACCAGACGCTCTTGGTCCAGATCTTCTCCAGCTTCACCCAGCTGCCGGTCTTCGGCGAGTGCCAGATCTTGCCGTGCCCGGCGTAGATCCCGACGTGGTACACGTTCGAACCGGAGTGGAAGAACACCAGGTCCCCGGCCTTGCGGCTGGAGGCCGAGATGTGGCGCGTCTTGTTGTACTGCTGCGCCGCCGTGCGCGGCAGGGTCTTGCCCGCCTTCTTGAACGAGTACATCGTGAGGCCTGAGCAGTCGAACCTCTTGGGTCCGGCGGCCCCCCACTTGTACGGTGCCCCCTTCTTGGAGGCCGCGACCTGGAGCGCCTTCGTCGCCGGCGTGGCGGCTGCCGCGTCGGCGGCCACCCCGGGGATCACGATCGAGCCGCCCACGGCGGCGATGGCGAACGCGGAGGCCGTACCGGCCCGGGCCATGAGCGACGGGACACGATTGAGCGCAGTCATGCGCAACCCTTCGTCAACCGCCTGTGAAGGATGACCTGTCGGATTCGGGCTGACAAAGGTGCCCGGCCGCTCACGCGGCTTCACCCCAAGGGCTGCTCGGCCCGGTCATGGCGTGACCGTTCCGGCGACCCGTCGTGCTTGGGTCCTCCACTCCTGCCGATGCACTCCTGTCGACGGGTCAATCCGGGCAGCGGCAGGACTCGGCGTCCGCCCGGACCGCCCCGCCGCTTGTGGCGGGGACTTGTCGTCAGACACGGATCTTGACTCACCGTTGACCGAAAATCCCAATGGAACCGGTGATTTGTGGGGTTACTCACCACTCACCCGTTCGGGTGGACACCCTGATGGGGGATCAGGTGTCAAGGCCGCCAAAGGGCCCCCGACCTGCGCCGCTACCCCTTGTGGCGCCCCGGAAAACGGCGCCTTCGGCACAATGCGCGCGCTCGCAAGAGGAGCCCCCGCTACGCCGAACGGGGGTAACCCGTCTGGTGCGTTTCAGGTCCGGCCGGGACGTCGCGATCGGCGCGGCGACGCTCCGGGCCGGACGAGCGTGCGTCAACTGTCGGAGAGCGGAGGGACCGTGACGCGCGCGGTGCGGCGCTCCCCGTCCAGGACGCGCAGCGCCCGCGCGAGGGTCGGCGCGTGGAGTTCGCTCTCGCCCCGCTGATGCATCAGCGTCAGGGCGTCGCGCAGCTCCATGGCCCTCGCCACCAGCGCCTGGGCGGCCCTGAGGCCCCGGTAGGTGTCACCGTCGTGCGCGGGATTGATCCGCCCGAGCAGATCCACCACGTCCAGATAGCGGTCGATCAGCTCGGCCTCGGCGCGGGTGAGCGCCGGCAGCGGCGGCAGGTCGGGAACCACCGCGGCTCACCTCGCCCCGGAGAGGTCGCGCCGGGTGGGGACGACCCCGTCCACCAGCCCGTACGCCATGGCCTGAGGCGCGGTCAGGATCAGATCCCGCTCGATGTCCTCGGTCACCTGTTCGGGAGTGCGCCCGGTGTGCCGTACCAGCATCTCCTCCATCAGGTCCCGGGTGCGCGCCAGCTCCTCGGCCTGGATCGCCAGGTCACTGGTCTGGCCCTCGACGGGCTCGGGCAGCGCGGGCTGCCGGATCACCATCCGGGCGCCCGGCAGCGCGAACCGCTTGCCGGGCGTGCCAGCCGCCAGCAGCACCGCCGCCGAGGGGCCGGCCTGGCCCAGGCAGGTCGTCTCCACGTCACAGGTGACGTACCGGACGGTGTCGTAGATCGCGGTCATCGCGCCGAACGAGCCGCCGGGGGAGTTGATGTACAGCGCGATGTCCCGGTCCGGGTCCTTGTGCTCCAGGTACATGAGCTGGGCCATCACGTCGTTCGCCGCGATGTCGTCGATCGGTGTGCCGAGGAAGACGATCCGCTCCTCCAGCAGCTTGCTGTACGGATCCATCGTGCGGTGTCCGTGGCTCGTGCGTTCCGTGAACTCGGGCAGGACGTGTCGGGCGGACGGTCGGGTCATCGGGAACCCCTCCTCGGGCGTCTGGCGCATCTGTAAAAAATGTACAGGACGTACGTGACGTTAGAATGGGGTCATGGCCTACGAGATTCCGGTGACGCAAGCCAGGGCTGAACTCGCCGACCTGATCAACCGGGTGGTGTACGGCGGTGAGCGCGTCGTCGTGACACGGCACGGCAAGCCCCTCGTCGCCCTTGTCTCCGCCGCCGACCTGGAGCGACTCGACGAACTGGACCGGTCGCCGGAGGAGCTGGACCATCCCGTGGAGGAGCCGGTGATCGGCTCGGTCTCCGCCGTGCGCGAGGTCGCGTCCGCTCGCCGCGAACAGCACCGGTTCGGGATCGTGGCGGAACACCGGGGCGGGGCGGCCGCGGAACACCGGGGGCCGAACCCGTCGTAGGCACGCCGAAGGCCGCGCACCACCGGGGTGCACGGCCTGGGAGGGGGCGGAGGGGGCCGGTCAGGCGACGAGTGCGGGTGTGCGGCGCTCGGTGGCCGGTCCGGCCGGGGTCTTCCGCGCCTTCGGCTGGGCGCCAGCGGGACCGCGCACCGGGGTGCACGGCCTGGGAGGGGGCCGGTCAGGCGACGAGTGCGGGTGTGCGGCGCTCGGTGGCCGGTCCGGCCGGGGTCTTCCGCGCCTTCAGCTGGGCGCCCAGCAGGACCGCGCCGAGGCCGAAGGCGGCCCACCAGACCAGGGTGAGGGCGGGGCCGGTCGCCGCCGCGCCGTCGAAGAACGACACCGAGCGCAGCAGCGTGGTGCCCGCGCCCGGCGGCAGCCACTGACCGATCGCCCCGGCCGGCTCGGGCAGCATCCGCGGGGCCGAGGCCGCCCCGGAGAACGGGTTGCCGAGGAACATCACCAGGAACGACATGGCACCGATGCCCGCCGGGCCGACCAGGGCCGCGCAGCCGGCCACCGCCGCGGCCACCGCGAGCGTCGACAGCCCGAACACCGAGGCCTCCGCCCACCAGTCGCCGGTGAGCACCCCCAGCCAGCTGTCCGCCACGGCCGCCGCCACCAGCCCGACCAGGACGGCCGAACCGGTCAGCGCGAGCACCGCGCGGACCCCGCGCAGCCCCAGGACCGTCACCACCGCGCCCGCGACGATCCCGGCCAGGGCCAGCGGCAGCACGCTCGCGCTCAGGGCGGCGCCGCGCGGGTCGGCCGCCGGGGCCGGGACGACGTCCACGGTCTTCACCGCCGTGCCCTCGGCGGCGGCCTGCCGGCCCACCGCCTGCTGGAGCAGCTGGGCCACCACCGGGCTCGCGGCCGAGGCGGTCAGCAGCTCCGGACCCCGGTCGGTGACGACCACCGCGCCGTATACGGTCCGGTCCTCGATGGCGTCGCGGGCGGCGGCCTCGTCGCGGTAGCGGTGGATCTCGAAGGCGCCCTCGTGCCGGGCGAGCTGCTTCTCCACCTGGGCCGTCGCGGCGGCCGGGCCCGCCACGCCGAGCGGCAGGTCACGGGGCGCCGTGCGGGCGGCGGGCCAGGCGAAGGCCCACAGCGCGACGGCGGCGAGGGTCGGGACGAGCAGGACGACGGCGATCAGGCGCCGGGTGGCGGACATGTCTTCCCCCTGGGGGCTGGCGGGTGCGGGACTAAAAAAGAAGGATCGTTCGTTTTACTTGTGGACCCACCGTGCGCCTCCGGTCGTCGCTTGTCAAGAAGGAATGTTCGTTTTACGTTTGCGGCATGGCACGCGTATCCCAGGCCCACCTAGACGCCCGCCGCCGGCAGATCCTCGACGGCGCCGCCGTCTGCTTCGCCCGCAACGGCTTCCACGCCACCTCCATGCAGGACGTACTGAAGGAGGTCGACCTGTCGGCCGGGGCGGTGTACCGCTACTTCAGCGGCAAGGAGGAGCTGATCGCCGCGATCGTCTCCGAGGTGCTCGAGCAGGTCCGCGCCGCCTTCGAGGAGGCGTCCCGCACCGGCCCGCCGCCGCCCCCGGACGTCCTGGTCGGCGAGGTGCTGGGCCACACGCTCGCCGCCAGGGCCTCCCTGACCGTCGACGGAAAGCCGGCCTTCCCCCGGCTCGTCGTCCAGGTCTGGACGGAGACCCTGCGCAACGAGGAGCTCTCGGCCGTCCTGAGCGAGGGCTACGGCTCGGTGCGCGCGGCCTGGGTGCGGATCGTCGAGGCCTACCAGGCCGCCGGGACGATGCGCGCGGACGTGGACCCCGACCACGTGGCCCGCACGATGATCGCGTCCGTGCTGGGCTTCATCGCCCAGCAGTCACTGTTCGGACCGGCGCCCGTGGAGGTGCTCGGCGACGGACTGCGCGCCCTCATGAGCGTGCCGGAGCCGGGACCGGGCACCCCCTGAGTGGGTCACAGCTCGGTTAACGTGCTCGAAATGCGCCCCAACTAGCCTGCCCCTCCACGCCACCAGGGCTTTTCCTCGTGGCTGCGGCAACCGGGCCCCGCACGGTCCGGAGCGAGGATGTGAGGTGGGACGTGCAACTGACCCCGCACGAGCAGGAGAGGCTGCTGATCCATGTCGCGGCCGACGTCGCCGAGAAACGCCGGGCCCGCGGACTGAAGCTCAACCACCCCGAGGCGGTCGCCCTCATCACCGCGCACCTCCTCGAAGGCGCGCGCGACGGCCGTACGGTCGCCGAGCTGATGGCCTCCGGACGCAAGCTGCTCACCCGGGACGACGTCATGGAGGGCATCCCCGAGATGATCCACGACGTCCAGGTCGAGGCCACCTTCCCCGACGGCACCAAGCTCGTCACCGTCCACGACCCGATCGTCTGAGAGGGGAGGCCGCCATGATTCCCGGAGAGATCCTCTTCGCCGAGGACCCGATCGTCTGCAACGAGGGCCGCGAGGTCACCCGGCTCACCGTCCTCAACGCCGCCGACCGGCCCGTCCAGGTCGGTTCCCACTACCACTTCGCCGAGGCCAACCCCGGTCTGGACTTCGACCGCGCGGCCGCCCGCGGCCTGCGGCTGAACGTCGCCGCCGGCACCGCCGTGCGCTTCGAGCCCGGCATCCCCGTCGAGGTGGAACTCGTCCCGCTGGCCGGTGCCCGGGTGGTGCCCGGACTGCGCGGGGAGACCGGAGGAGCCCTCGATGCCTGAGATCTCACGGGCCGCGTACGCCGACCTGTTCGGCCCGACCACCGGCGACCGGATCCGCCTCGCCGACACCGATCTGCTGATCGAGATCGAGGAGGACCGCTCCGGCGGCCCGGGGCTCGCCGGTGACGAGGCCGTCTTCGGCGGGGGCAAGGTCATCCGGGAGTCCATGGGCCAGTCACGCGCTACGCGCGCAGACGGCACCCCCGACACCGTCATCACCGGCGCCGTCGTCGTCGACCACTGGGGGATCGTCAAGGCCGACGTCGGCATCCGCGACGGGCGCATCACCGCGCTCGGCAAGGCGGGCAACCCCGACACCATGGACGGTGTCCACCCCGATCTGGTGCTCGGTCCCGAGACCGAGGTCATCGCGGGCAACGGACGCATCCTCACGGCCGGCGCGGTCGACGCGCACGTCCACTTCATCTGCCCGCAGATCGCCGACGAGGCGCTGTCGGCCGGCGTGACCACCCTGGTCGGCGGCGGCACCGGACCCGCCGAGGGCTCCAAGGCCACCACGGTGACCCCGGGTCCCTGGCACCTCGCCCGGATGCTGGAGGCGATGGAGCAGTACCCGCTCAACATCGGCTTCCTCGGCAAGGGCAACACCGTCTCGCAGGAGGCGATGCTCTCCCAGATCCGGGGCGGCGCGCTGGGCCTGAAGCTGCACGAGGACTGGGGCTCGACCCCGGCCGTCATCGACGCCTCCCTGACCGTCGCGGAGCGCACCGGCATCCAGGTCGCCATCCACACGGACACCCTGAACGAGGCCGGGTTCGTGGGCGACACGCTCGCCGCGATCGCCGGGCGGGGCATCCACGCCTACCACACCGAGGGAGCGGGCGGCGGACACGCGCCGGACATCATGACGGTGGTCTCCGAGCCGCACGTCCTGCCCAGCTCCACCAACCCGACCCGCCCGTACACGGTGAACACCGCCGAGGAACACCTCGACATGCTCATGGTGTGCCACCACCTCAACCCGGCGGTCCCCGAGGACCTCGCCTTCGCCGAGTCCCGGATCCGGCCGTCCACCATCGGGGCCGAGGACATACTGCACGACCTCGGGGCCATCTCGATCATCTCCTCCGACGCCCAGGCCATGGGCCGGGTCGGCGAGGTGATCCTGCGGACCTGGCAGACGGCCCACGTGATGAAGCGCCGCCGGGGCGCCCTGCCCGGCGACGGGCGCGCCGACAACCACCGCGTACGGCGCTATGTCGCCAAGTACACGATCAACCCGGCGCTCGCGCAGGGGCTGGCCAAGGAGATCGGGTCCGTCGAGACGGGCAAGCTCGCCGACCTCGTCCTGTGGGAGCCGGCGTTCTTCGGTGTCAAACCGCACCTCGTCCTCAAGGGGGGCCAGATCGCCTACGCCCAGATGGGTGATGCGAACGCGTCCATCCCGACCCCGCAGCCGATCCTGCCGCGCCCGATGTACGGGGCGATCGGCCGCGCCCCGGCCTCGAACTCCTTCAACTTCGTGGCACCGCTCGCGATCGAGGACGGGCTGCCGGAGCGCCTCCAGCTCGGCAAGAGGTTCGTCGCCATCGAGTCCACCCGTGGGGTCACCAAGGCGGACATGCGGGAGAACGACGCCCGGCCGCGCGTCCAGGTCGACCCCGACAGCTTCGCCGTGCACATCGACGGCGAACTGGTCGAGGCGACCCCGGCGGCCGAGCTGCCCATGGCCCAGCGTTACTTCCTGTTCTGATGGGCGGCATCTGATGGGGGGCATCTGATGGGCAGGGCAGCGCTGCTCGTCCTGGCCGACGGCCGCTTCCCCGCCGGAGGGCACGCGCACTCCGGCGGGGCGGAGGAGGCGGTCAAGGCGGGCCGGATCACCGGCGCGGCGGACCTGGAGGCCTTCTGCCGGGGCCGGCTGCACACGGCCGGACTCGTCGCGGCCGCCCTCGCCGCCGCGGCGGCGGCCGGGGCCGACCCGGCCGCACTGGACGCGGCGGCGGACGCCCGCACCCCGTCCCCGGCGCTGCGGCTCGCCGCGCGCAGGCTGGGCCGCCAGCTGATGCGGGCCGCCCGCGCGACCTGGCCCGGTCCCGAACTGGACGCCCTGGCCGGGAAGTTCCCCAAGGGCGCCCACCAGCCGGTGGTGCTGGGACTGACGGCACGCGCGGCCGGACTCGGGCCCGAGGACGCGGCGTACTGCGCGGCGTACGAGAGCGTGAGCGGCCCGGCGACGGCGGTCGTACGGCTGCTCAGCCTGGACCCGTTCGAGGCGACGGCCGTCCTGGCCCGGCTGGCACCGGAGCTGGACCTCGTCGTCGACCGGGCGGTGACGGCGGGCGCCGCCGTACGGACCACCGGGGTCGACGCGCTGCCGGCGGCGTCCGCGCCCCTGCTGGAGATCGGCGCGCAGGCCCACGCGGCGTGGCCGGTGCGTTTGTTCGCCTCCTAGGTCTCCCACGCCGGACGCGCTGAAAGATCTCTACTGAAGGAGAGTTGTCCCATGCACCTCGACCACTCCCACCCCGGACCCGCCGCCGTCGGTGCCGACGCCCGTCGGCCCGACGGGGCCCGGCGGGCCCTCAGGATCGGGCTCGGCGGGCCCGTCGGGTCGGGCAAGACCGCCACGGTCGCCGCGCTCTGCCGGGCACTGCGCGACGAGCTGTCCCTGGCCGTCGTCACCAACGACATCTACACCCGCGAGGACGCCGAGTTCCTGCTGCGGGAGGCCGTGCTGCCGCCCGAGCGGATCACGGCCGTGGAGACGGGCGCCTGCCCGCACACCGCGATCCGCGACGACATCTCCGCCAACCTCGAGGCCGTGGAGGACCTGGAGGACGCCGTCGGCCCGCTGGACCTCGTACTCGTCGAGTCCGGTGGCGACAACCTCACCGCCACCTTCTCCAAGGGGCTCGTCGACGCGCAGATCTTCGTCATCGACGTCGCGGGCGGCGACGACATCCCGAGGAAGGGCGGACCGGGCGTGACCACCGCCGACCTGCTCGTCGTCAACAAGACCGACCTCGCCCCGTACGTCGGCTCCGACCTCGCCCGGATGGCCGCCGACGCCAAGGCGCAGCGCGCCGAACTGCCCGTGGTGTTCCAGTCGCTCCGCGCCGGGAGCGGGGTGGCGGACGTCGCCGCCTGGGTGCGGGCACAGCTCGGCGCCTGGACGGCGTGAGATGAGCGGAGTGCGTGCCGTCGCGCGCATCGGGGCGACGGCCGACGGACGCGGCGGAACCGCCCTGCCCGTCCTGGAGAGCGACGGCCCGCTCGCGCTGCGCCGCACCCGCGGCGCCGGTGACGAGGCCCGGGTCGTGCTCGTGGGCGCGATGAGCGGCCCCCTCGGCGGGGACCGCTTCGCGGTCGAGGCGCGGGTCGGCGGCGGGGCCCGGCTGAGGGTGGGCTCTGCCGCGGCCACGATCGCCCTGCCCGGGCAGATCAAGGACGCCGCCCACTACGACGTCCGGCTCGATGTCGCCGACGAGGGCGAACTGCACTGGCTGCCCGAGCCGTTGATCTCCGCGCGCGGCAGCGACCTGTACGTCACCACCCGCGCCGACCTCGCGCCCGGGGCCCGTCTGGTGCTGCGCGAGGAGCAGGTTCTCGGCCGGGTGGGGGAGGAGCCGGGGCGGCTCACCAGCCGGCTCGTGGTCCGGGTGGGCGGCCGGGCCGTCCTCGACCAGGAACTGGCCTGCGGACCCGGCGCCCCCGGCGGCTGGGACGGCCCCGCCGTGCTCGACGGACAGCGCGCCGTCGGCCAACTCGTCATCGTGAGACCGGAGTTCGCGAAACATCCGGTGGCCGCGCAGGTCCTCGGCGAGCACGCCGCCCTGGTGCCGCTCGCCGGACCCGCCGCGCTGGTGAGCGCCGTCGCACCGGACGGGCTACGGTTGCGGCGGGTGCTGGACGAGGCGTTGACCGGCCTCGGCCTCCGCTGAGCGGATCTTTCCTCTCCGGTTATCGGATTGGCAAAGAAGGTCAATCACACCTTTTCTCAGGCACCTCACAGCCGCGAGGATCCCCCTACCGCCGTATCGCTGTACCGCCATAACAAGGTAGGGGAGAAGCCCACTTGAGGGACATACGACCGAACAGACGGACCGCAGCGCTCGGTTCGGCCGGCGCGCTCGTCGTCGCCACGCTGATGGCCTCCGCGGTCGCGGCGCCGACCGCGAGCGCGGCCGGCGGCCGTTCGGGACAGGACAGGGAACAGCGGGGTGCGGCGATCGCCGCGGAGCGCGCCGCCAAGGCCGGCATCGACTGGCAGGACTGCCCGGCCGACTGGGGCCTGGAGAAGCCGATCCAGTGCGGCTGGGTCACCGTGCCGCTCGACTACGCCCGCCCCAACGGCAAGAAGATCAAGCTCGCCGTCGACCGCATCGGCAACACGGGCACCCAGAAGGAGCGCCAGGGCGCGCTCGTCTACAACCCGGGCGGCCCCGGCGGCTCCGGTATGCGCTTCCCGCGCCGCGTCACCACCAAGAACGCGATCTGGGCGAACGTCGCCAAGGCCTACGACTTCGTCGGCTTCGACCCCCGCGGCGTCGGCCACTCCGCGCCCATCTCCTGCGCCGACCCGCAGGAGTTCGTCAAGGCGCCCAAGGCGGACCCGGTCCCGGACAACGAGGCCGACAAGCTCGCCCAGATCAAGCTCGCCCGTGCGTACGCCGACGGCTGCAACGAGCGCAGCGGCGAGATGCTGCCGTACATGACCACGCCGAACACCGTGCGCGACCTGGACGTCATCCGCGCCGCCCTCGGCGAGAAGAAGCTCAACTACCTGGGCGTCTCCTACGGCACCTACATCGGCGCCGTGTACGGCACCCTCTTCCCGGGCCACGTCCGCCGCATGGTGGTCGACAGCGTGGTCAACCCCTCCCGCGAGAAGATCTGGTACGAGGCCAACCTCGACCAGGACGTCGCGTTCGAGGGCCGCTGGAAGGACTGGCAGGACTGGGTCGCCGCCAACGACGCGACCTTCCACCTCGGCACCACCCGCGCCGCCGTCCAGGCCAAGTGGCTGGAGCTGCGCGCCACCGCCAAGAAGCACCCCATCGGCGGACTGGTCGGCCCGGCCGAGCTGATCTCGTTCTTCCAGGGCGCCCCGTACTACGACTCCTCGTGGATCCCGGTGGCGACGGTCTTCAGCAAGTACTTCGCCGGGGACACCCAGGCGCTCGTCGACGCGGCCGCCCCGGACCTGACGGACACGGCCGGCAACATCACCGCGGAGAACGGCAACGCGGTCTACACGGCCGTCGAGTGCACCGACGCCAAGTGGCCCACCAGCTGGCGCAAGTGGAACGCCGACAACACCCGGCTGAACAAGGACTACCCGTTCCTGACCTGGGCCAACGCCTGGATGAACCTGCCGTGCGCCTACTGGTCGGCCAAGCAGCAGACCCCGGTCGAGGTCAAGACCCACAAGGGCCTGCCGGGCGTGCTGATCGTGCAGTCCGAGCGGGACGCGGCCACCCCGTACGACGGTGCCGTCTCCCTGCACAAGCGGTTCAAGGGCTCCCGTCTGATCACGGAGAAGGACGCCGGCTCCCACGGTGTGACGGGTCTCGTCAACCCCTGCATCAACCCCCGGGTGGACAGCTACCTGCTCACCGGGAAGCTGGACGCCAAGGACGTGACCTGCGCCCCGCACGCCACGCCGAAGCCGTGACCACCGGCTGACAGCGAGGGGCGGCCGGATCGACTCCGGCCGCCCCTTCGCGCTGAGACGTCTCGCGGTGACCCGACGTCAGTGCCGTGGTATCCGGGGGAACTTGCGCTTCTCCGCCGCCGCGGCCTGCTGCGCCTTCACCACCGCCGCGTACTCGTCGACGTACTCCTGGTCGGACAGCTTCAGGATCGCGTACATGATCTCGTCGGTGATCGCGCGCAGGATCGCCTTCTCGTTCTCCATCCCGGCATAGCGGGAGAAGTCCAGCGGCTTGCCGAAGCGGATCACCACCGGGTGGAGGTTGGGGATCAGCTTGCCGGGCGGCTGCGCCTCGAAGGTGCCGATCATCGCGCACGGGATCACCGGCACCCCGGCCCTGAGCGCCATCACCGCGACCCCCACCTTGCCCTTGTACAGCCGTCCGTCGTGCGAACGGGTGCCCTCCGGGTAGATGCCCAGCAACTCGTCCTTGCCCAGCACCCCGAGGCCCTCGCGGATCGCCGCCTGGCCCGCCTCCTTGCCCGAACGGTCCACCGGGATCTGTCCCGCGCTGCGGAAGAAGAAGGCCGTGAGTCTGCCCTTGAGGCCCGGCCCGGTGAAGTACTCCGCCTTCGCGAGGAAGGTGATGCGCCGCTTGAGCACCGCGGGCATCAGGAAGTGGTCCGAGAACGACAGGTGGTTGCCGGCGACGATCGCAGCCCCCGACTCCGGTACGTGCTCCAGGCCCTCGATGCGCGGGCGGAAGGCCAGCTTCAACAACGGGCCCAGCAAAACGTACTTGAGCACGTAGTAGAACAAGGGGTAGCTCCTCACTCCGGTGGATCCGCGACGATCGGCCGCGGCACCAGGTTCCTGCCGCCGGTGGCCGCTCAGCAAGTCCGCGGCGGGCGTTGTCGCCGGTCCCTCACAGCCGTACGACGACCAGGGCCGTGTCGTCGGTCGCCCCGCCCGGCGGCAGCAGTTCCAGCAGGACGGAGTCGGCGAGGGCCTCCGGGTCCGCGTCCCGGTGCCGGGCCAGGGCCTCGGCGAGCCGCTGCAGACCGGTGTCGATGTCCTCCTGCCGTCGCTCCACCAGCCCGTCCGTGTACAGCACCAGGGTGGCGCCGTGGTCGTAGGCGGCGCACTCCTGCGGCCGGGGCACCGGGGACGGACGGGCGTCCAGCGGCGGGTCGGTGGCCCGGTCGAGGAACTCCACCCGGCCGCCGGGATGGACCAGCGCCGGCGGGGGGTGGCCGGCGCTGCTGTAGGTGATGGTGTGCCGGTCGAAGTCGATGAACGTGGTGACCGCGGTGGCCGATTCGGCGCCGTCCACGACATGCGCGTACCGCCCCAGCACATTGAGGGCCTCGGCGGGACCCTCCGCGACCCGGGAGGCGGCGCTGAGCGCGCTGCGCAGCTGGCCCATCACCCCCGCGGCCTCCAGACCGTGCCCCACGACGTCCCCGACCGACACGCCGATCCGGTCGCCGCCGACCAGGTCGACCAGGTCGTACCAGTCCCCGCACACGTTCAGCGAGCCGACCGCCGGGCGGTAGCGCACCGCCGCGTGATGGTGGCCGACCTGACGGCGGGCGGGCAGCATCGCCTCCTGGAGCGCGAGGGCCACCTGGCGCTCCCGGGCGTGCGACTGCCGCAGCCGCTCGTTGACCTCCTGGAGCTCACGGGCGCGGGTGTACAGCTCGGCCTCCAGGACCCGCGTCCGGCTGCCGGGCCCTCCCGCGCCCCGCGCCCCGCGGGCCCGGATCAGCTCGGTGACCTCCTCGACGCGGTGCACGACGAGCACCACCGAACCGTCGGGGCCGAGCACGGGCGCGTTGACCGGGCTCCAGTACCGCTCGTCCCACTCCCCGGGCCGCTCGGGGTCCTGCACGTCGTAGCGCTGGAGGGCCATCGCGTCGCGCTCGCCGGTGGCCAGCACCCGGCGCAGCGAGGCCTCCAGGTTGCGCACCCCGCTCGCGCCCGGGTCGTTGGGGTTGTCCGGGAACACCTCGAAGAGATGGCGGCCGACCATCTGCTCGCGTCTTCGGCCCGCCACGCGCAGGTACTCCTCGTTGACGTCCGCGTACACCAGGTCGGGCGTCAGCAGCGCCACCACGCCGGGCAGGGACTGGAACACCGCCGCGTAGTCGATCGCTGCCACCCGGTCGATCGCCGTGTCGTTCATGGCTCGCGCCCCATCCGCCGGTTTTGGGTAATTTTCGCACGCGGTGTGACGGAGGGGGTCCGCGCGTCACACGCCCCGGTCGGTGAGCGACTGCTCGGCCCAGATAATCTTCCCCTCGCCGAGGAAGCGGGTGCCCCAGCGCTCGGTGACCTGGGAGACCAGCAGCAGCCCGCGGCCGCCCTCGTCGGTGGTGCGCGGATGGCGCAGATGCGGGGCGGTCGCGCCGCCGTCGAAGACCTCGCAGACCAGCGAGCGCTCCCGGATCAGCCGCAGCCGGATCGGGCCGGCGGCGTACCGGATGGCGTTGGTGACCAGCTCGCTGACGACCAGCTCGGTGGTGAACGACAGCTCCGGAAGCTCCCACTCCGCCAGCCGCCGGCTCGCGGTCCTGCGCGCCTCGGCGACCGCGGCCGGATCGGCGGGCAGCTCCCAGTCGGCGACCCGGTCCGGGGACAGCCGGCGGGTACGGGCCATCAGCAGGGCCACGTCGTCGTACGGACGCGCCGGGACGAGCGCGTCGACCACGTTCCGGCAGGTCAGGTCCAGGCCGGGCGCCCGCTGCTGCAGGGCCCGGCGCAGCCGGGCGCGGCCGGTGTCCAGCGCCCATGCGGCGCCCTGCGCGAGCAGGCCGTCGGTGTGCAGCGCGAGCGTGCTGCCCTCCGGCAGGGTCAGCTGCGCGGACTCGAACGGCGGCCCGCCCAGGCCCAGCGCGGACCCCTGGGGCAGGTCCACGAAGGTGACCTCGCCGTCGGGCAGCACGACCGCCGGCGCGGGGTGTCCGGCGGCGGCCATCGTGCACCGGCCGTCGACGGGGTCGTACACGACGTACACGCAGCCCGCCCCCTGCGCCTGGGTGCCCGCGTCCAGGCCCTCCTCGCGGGCCATGCGGGCCACCAGGTCGTCCAGATGGGCGAGGACCTCGTCCGGCGGCAGATCCAGGGCGGCGAGGGTGCGTACGGCGGTCCGTACGCGTCCCATGGCCGCGGCGGCGTCGATGCCGTGCCCGGGCACCTCGCCGACCACCAGCGCCACCCGTGCCGCCGACAGCGGGATCAGGTCGTACCAGTCGCCGCCGAGGCCGGTCAGCTCGTCGGCGGGCCGGTAGCAGGCGGCCACCTCGACCGCGTCCTGCTCGGGCAGCCGGTGGGGGAGCAGATTGCGCTGCAGCACCAGGGCCGCGTCGCGCTCGCGTGTGTACCGGCGGGCGTTGTCCACGCAGACCGCCGCCCGCGAGACCAGGTCCTCCGCGAGCGCCAGATCATCGGCGTCGAAGGGCTCCCGCGGCCCGCGCCGGAGGAACGTCGTCACCCCGAGCGTGGCGCCCCGCGCCCGCACCGGGACGATCAGCACGCTGACCGGCTCGTCCGGCGCCGGGACCACGGGCAGGTTCCGCAACCACGGCTCCGCCACCGCGTCGAGCCGCTCCCCGTGCCAGGGCCGTCCGGTGAGCAGACAGCGGACGGGCGGTGAGTCGGCGGGGTGGACGACGGTGACGGCGGGGGCGGGGGCGGGGGCGGGCGTGGGGGGCGGTGGTACGGCGTCGGGGGGTGGGGCCGTTTCGGCGACCCGGACGCCCGCGCGGTGCAACGGGACCGAGCCCGTGGGGTCCGGGGTGGGTTCCGCGCCGTGCAGGACCGGGGCCGGCAGGTCCACCGCCACCGCGTCCGCGAAGCCGGGGACGGCCACGTCGGCCAGTTCCTGGGCGGTGCGGGCGATGTCCAGGCTGCTGCCGATGCACCGGCCCGCACGGTCCAGCAGGGCGAGCCGCTGCCGGGCGCGGTGCCGGTCGGTGATGTCGACGACCGTGTAGTAGACACCCACCGGATTCCCGTGGTCGTCCTCCAACCGGGTGAACGACAGCACCTGCGCCGTCTCCCGGTGCGGCGCGGTCCGCAGATGCCCGACGTGCTCGTAGCCGACCACGGTCGCGCCGTCGGCCAGCACCCGCCGCATCTGCGCCTCCGCCGCCTCGGCGTCCAGCCCCGGCTGCACATCCCCGAGCCGCAGCCCCAGCCGCTCCTCGGGCCGGCCCCCGCCGAACCGGGCGAGCGCGTCGTTGGACCACACGAACCGCAGATCGGTGTCCACGATGGCGATGCCGATCGGCGAGTCGGACACCATCCGCTCCAGGACCGAGCGGCTCATCGTCCAGCCCGGGGCGTCCCCCATCTCGCTCAGCAGGACGAGCCTGCGGTCGGCGCCGCCCGGCTCGTCCGCACAGGTGATCCGGGCCATCACCGGAACCGGCCGGCCGTCCCCGCGCCGGGCGGACAGCAGCCCGCTCCAGCCGCCGTCCCGCCGGCACCGTTCGAGGATCTCCGTCACCCGGCCCGCGTCCCCGTGGGTCAGCAGCCCGGCCAGGTCGCGGCCCACCGCGTCCGCCGCCGGGTAGCCCAGCAGCCGTTCGGCGTCCCTGGTCCAACTGGTCACCACGCCCCGCCCGTCGAGCAGCAGGGGCGCGGCGTCCGCCACGTCGAACCGCCGGCGGGCAACGCCGTCCTCGTCGTGTGTGCCCACGGTCGACCTCTCTGTCGCTGAGAGTGGTCTACCACCTCCTGACCCAATCTTCACCCTGCCCGCACGGCACCGGCAGGGCCACCCGGGAGCCGGGCGGCCTCAGGCCCCCCGGGTCAGCACCCCCTCCAACGCCGCCAGCGCCGACCCCAGTTCCTCGCCGGTGATCGTCAGCGGCGGTGCCAGCCGGACGGTGGAGCCATGGGTGTCCTTGACCAGCACCCCCTCCCGCATCAGCCGCTCGCTGACCTCACGGCCGGTGCCGAGGGCCGGGTCGATGTCGACGCCCGCCCACAGGCCCCGGGCCCGGAAGCCGACGACGCCCTTGCCGACCAGACCGGTCAGACCGTCCCGCAGCACGGTCCCCAGCTCCGTCGCCCGCTGCTGGAACTCGCCGGTCTCCAGCAGTTCCACCACCGCCGTGCCGACGGCCGCCGCCAGCGGATTGCCGCCGAACGTCGACCCGTGCTCGCCGGGCCGCAGCACCGACAGCACCTCGCGCCGCCCCACCACCGCCGACACCGGTACGATCCCGCCGCCGAGCGCCTTGCCGAGCAGCACGACGTCCGGGACGACCCCCTCGTGCTCCACGGCCAGCGTCCGCCCGGTGCGCCCCAGCCCGGACTGGATCTCGTCCGCGATGAACAGACAGTTCGCCCGCCGGGTCAGCTCCCGCACCCCGGCCAGATAGCCGTCGTCCGGGATGATCACCCCCGCCTCGCCCTGGATCGGCTCGATCAGCACCGCGGCCGTGGTCTCGTCGACCGCCGCCTCCAGCGCCGCCAGATCGTTGTACGGCACGATCCGGAACCCCGGCGTGAACGGGCCGAAGCCCGCCCGGGCCGTCTCGTCCGTCGAGAAGCTCACGATCGTCGTCGTCCGGCCGTGGAAGTTCTCCGCCGCGACCACGATCGTCGCCCGGTCGGCGGGGACGCCCTTCACCTCGTACGCCCACTTGCGGGCCACCTTGATGCCGCTCTCCACCGCCTCCGCGCCGGTGTTCATCGGCAGCACCATGTCCAGGCCGGTCAACCTCGCGAGCCGCTCGGCGAATCCGGCGAGCCGGTCGTTGTGGAAGGCACGGGAGGTGAGGGTGAGCCGGTCGAGCTGGCGGTGCGCCGCGTCGATCAACCGCGGATGCCGGTGGCCGAAGTTGAGGGCCGAGTAGCCGGCCAGCATGTCGAGGTAGCGGCGGCCCTCGACGTCCTCCACCCAGGTGCCCTCCGCACGCGCGACGACCACGGGCAGCGGATGGTAGTTGTGCGCGAGGACGGGCTCCTCGGCGCGGATCAGCTCGGCGGAGGACCGCGCGGGAGCGGTCTCGGACAGGCCGGCGGCGACGGTCTCGGGCGAGCGCGCGGGAACGACGGGTGCGGTCATGAACGGATCTCCTGAGTGCAGCACTTGATGCCACCGCCGGCCTTCTGGAACTCCGACAGGTCGACGGGGACGGGGACATAACCGCGCTCGGTCAGCCGGGCGGCGAGGGCCTCGGCCCGGGGCGCGATGAACACATGGCGGCCGTCGGACACCGAGTTCAGACCGAACGCCATCGCGTCGTCGCGGGTGGCGAGCACCGCGTCCGGGTACAGCCGGGCCAGCACCTCACGACTGCCCGGCGAGAACGCCTCCGGGTAGTAGGAGATGTTGTCGTCGTCGAGCACGAACAGCGCCGTGTCCAGGTGGTAGAAGTGCGGGTCCACCAGCGTCAGGCTGATCACCGGATGACCGAAGAACTCCTGCACCTCGCGGTGCGCCTCACGCGTCGTACGGAACCCCGTGCCGGCCAGCACGTACCGGCCGGTCCACACCAGATCGCCCTCGCCCTCGCACACGTGCACGGGGCGGTGCACGTCGTAGCCGGCGGTCTTGAACCAGGTGTCGTAGAGCGCGGACTCGGGACGCCGCTCCGGCGCGTGGAACAGCGAGCCGAACACCCGGCCGGCCACGACGACCGCGGAGTTCGCCGCGAACACCATGTCCGGCAGTCCGGGCGCCGGATCCACGGTGTCGACGGTGTGCCCGTGGGAGCGGTAGGCGCGGATCAGCGTCTGCCACTGCTCCTGGGCCAGGTCCACGTCCACGGGAGTGTCGGGACGCATCCAGGGATTGATCGCGTACTGCACGGCGAAGTGTCTGGGTTCACAGACGAGAAAACGCCGGGCGCTCGGCCTGCGGCCGGTGGTCACACTCTCGGGCATGTCCCCAAGGTAAGAACCGACAGCGGAGCGCTACAAGAAACGAACGCTGCGTGCTCACGCACGATTGCTGCGTCTTCAGTCCGGCGGGCGCACGTTCCCTGCGTCATCCGGGGCCACTTGTGTGGCTCCCGCCTCCGGACTGTCCGGCAGCAGGTGCGACAGCACCATCACACTGATCGTCTTGCGGATGAACGGCTCCACCCGGATCCGCTCCAGCACCTCCTCGAAGTGCTCCACGTCCCGCGCCCGCACGTGCAGCAACGCGTCCGCCCCGCCCGTCACCGTCATCGCCGCCGTGATCTCCGGATGGTTGCGCACCACCTCCGCGAGCCGCCGCGGCGGGGCCGCGCCCTCGCAGTACACCTCCACGTACGCCTCCGTGCGCCAGCCCAGCGCCGCGGGCTTCACCGTGGCCGTGAACCCCGTGATCACCCCGGTGTCCCGCATCCGGTCCACCCGGCGTTTGACGGCCGTCGCCGACAGTCCGACCGCCGAGCCGATCTCCGCGAAACTCGTCCGTGCGTTCGCCATCAGAGCGGTGACGATCTTCCGGTCGAGATCGTCGAAAGGGGCAGTGCCGCTGTTCATGCGGGCACTGTATCCAGCGGATACGTCCACACCCCGGCACATGTCCAGCCGTGCCGATCGCCCCTACACTCCACGTTCATGCTGCGCGCCCTCGCCGTCGACGACGAACGCCCCTCGCTCGAGGAACTGCTGTACCTGCTGAGCGCCGACCCCCGCATCGGCAGCGTGGAGGGCGCCGGCGACGCGACCGAGGCACTGCGCCGCATCAACCGCGCCCTGGAGTCCGGCCCGCACGGCCCCGAGGCCATCGACGTCGTCTTCCTCGACATCCAGATGCCCGGCCTCGACGGCCTCGACCTGGCCCGCCTGCTGACCGGCTTCGCCCGCCCGCCGCTGGTCGTGTTCGTCACCGCCCACGAGGACTTCGCCGTCCAGGCCTTCGACCTCAAGGCCGTCGACTACGTCCTCAAGCCCGTCCGCAAGGAACGCCTCGCCGAGGCCGTCCGCCGGGCCGTCGAACTGCGCGGCACCGCGCCCCGCATCCCGGTCCACGAGCCCGACCCCGACCAGATACCCGTCGAGCTCGGCGGGGTGACCCGGTTCGTGTCCGTGGACGACATCACCCACGCAGAGGCCCACGGCGACTACGCCCGGCTGCACACCGACCGCGGCAACCACCTCGTCCGGATCCCCCTGTCCACCCTGGAGGAACGCTGGCGCGCCCGCGGATTCGTCCGCATCCACCGCCGCCATCTCGTCGCCCTGCGCCACATAGGCGAACTCCGCCTGGACGCCGGCACGGTCAGTGTCCTGGTCGGCGGCGAGGAACTCCAGGTCAGCCGCCGCCACGCCCGCGAACTGCGGGACCTGCTGATGAGGAGGCCGTGAGCATGCCGCAGGATCCCGTCGAGCGGCGCGTCGTCGTCAGCGGCCCGCCCCGCCGCACCGTCCCCCACGCTCGGCTCCGCTCGCGCGGGCGGTACCCCCATGCCTCCGGCTACTACCGCCCCCGCACCGAGATCGACGAGCAGACCACCCTCGGCCACACCTACGTCCGCTCCCTCATGCGCTCCCAACTGCGCGCCGCCCTCCTGGTGTTCGCCGTCCTCGCCCTCCTCGTCGGCCCGCTGCCGCTGCTCTTCGCGGCGATGCCCGACGCCCACCGCCTCCAGTGGGCGGTGCTCGGCTTCTGCCTCTACCTCCCGCTCGTCCTGCTGGCCCGCTGGTACGTCCGCCGCGCCGAACGCAACGAACGGGACTTCGTCCGGCTGGTCGAAGACCGATAGGGGCCCGACACATGAACTCGGCGTACGCCGTGCCCGCCGTCGCCCTGGTGGTGGTCGCGACCGTCCTCGTCGGCGCGTTCGGCCTCCGGATCTCCCGCACCACCTCCGACTTCTACGTCGCCTCGCGCACCGTCGGCCCCCGCCTCAACGCGGCCGCCATCAGCGGCGAGTACCTCTCCGCCGCCTCCTTCCTCGGCATCGCCGGGCTGGTCCTGGTCCAGGGCCCGGACATGCTCTGGTACCCGGTCGGCTACACCGCCGGCTACCTCGTCCTGCTGCTCTTCGTCGCCGCCCCGCTGCGCCGCTCCGGCGCCTACACGCTGCCCGACTTCGCCGAGGCCCGGCTCGCCTCCCACACCGTCCGCCGGGTCGCGGGCACCCTCGTCGTCGGCGTCGGCTGGCTGTACCTCCTGCCCCAGCTCCAGGGCGCCGGACTGACACTGACGGTCCTCACCGGGGCGCCGGACTCCCTCGGCGGGCTGATCGTCGCGGTCGTCGTCGCCGCGACCGTCGCCGCGGGCGGGATGCGCAGCATCACCTTCGTGCAGGCGTTCCAGTACTGGCTCAAGCTCACCGCCCTGCTGGTGCCCGCCCTCTTCCTGGTCCTCGCCTGGCAGGGCGACGGCACCCCCCGGCACGCCTTCGCGGAACCGGCCGCCTTCCGTGAGCAGCGCACGGTCCGCGTGGACGACACCCTCGACCTGCGGCTCGACCGCCCCCTGACCGTGACGGTCGACGGCACGGTCGACGGCCGCCGGCACGCGGACACCGCCCTGCGTCTGACCGCCGGCGTGCACCGCATCGAACGCGGCACCCGCCTCACCTTCGCCGAGGGCAGCCCCGTCCCCACCGCCGAGCGCGGCAGCACCGGCGGCATGTCCACCTCCCTCGCCGCGGGCCGCCAGGAACGCCCGCTGTACGCCACGTACGGCCTGATCCTCGCCACCTTCCTCGGCACGATGGGCCTGCCGCACGTCGTCGTGCGCTTCTACACCAGCCCGCACGGGGTCGCCGCCCGCCGCACCACGGTCGCCGTCCTGGCCCTGATCGGAGTCTTCTACCTGCTCCCGCCCCTCTACGGCGCCCTCGGCCGCCTGTACGCCCCCGAGCTGGCCCTCACCGGCGACGCCGACGCGGCCGTGCTCCTGCTGCCGGACCGGATGATCGGCGGCGTCGGCGGCGACCTGCTCGGCGCGCTGGTCGCCGGGGGCGCCTTCGCCGCGTTCCTGTCCACGGCGTCCGGGCTGACCATGGCCGTCGCGGGCGTCCTCACCCAGGACGTGCTGCCGGCCCGGGGCGTACGGCACTTCCGGCTGGGCACCGTGCTCGCCATGGCCGTACCGCTCGCGGGGAGCCTGCTGGTGGGCGGGCTGCCGGTGGCCGACGCGGTGGGTCTCGCGTTCGCGGTGTCGGCGTCCTCCTTCTGCCCCCTGCTCGTCCTCGGCATCTGGTGGCGCCGGCTGACCCCGCCCGGGGCGGTCGCCGGGATGGTGGTCGGCGGCGGATCGGCGTTCCTCGCGGTCGCCGTCACCATGGCGGGCCTGCCGGCCACGGGCGGGCTGCACGCGCTGCTCGCCTGGCCGGCGCTGTGGTCGGTGCCGCTGGGCTTCCTCACGATGATCCTGGTCTCCCTGACCACCCCGAGCCGCGTCCCACCCGGCACGCCAGCGATCCTGGCCCGCTTCCACCTCCCGGAGGAACTACGCACGGAGGAACGGGGGAAACCGGAGGAGCGCGGGATACCGGAAGGGCGCGGGGTGCTGGAGGAGCGAGGGAGGCCGGAGGAGCGCGGGGTGCTGAAGGAGAGTGGGTGGCCGGAAGGGCGTCGGCTGCTGGAGGAGCGCCCGGTGCCGGAAGAGCGTGGGAGGCCGGAGGAGCGCGAGAGGCTGGACGGACACGGGCTGTCGGAGGGGCGTGGGGTGCTGAAGGGGCGCCGGGTGCTGGAGGAGCGTGGGAGGCCAGAGAGGCGGCGGCTGCTGGAGAAGCGCGAGAGGTCGGAGGGGCGTCGGGTGCCGGAGGAGTCGGGGGTCGGGGAGGAACGGGGGAGACCGGAGGAGCGCGTGCTGCCGGAAGGGCGTCGGGTACTGGAGGAGCGCCCGGTGCCGGAACAACGGGGGAGGCCAGAGGAGCGCGAGAGGTCGGAGGGGCGCGGGGTGCGGGAGGGTTCGGGGGTTGGGGAGGTGCGGCTTGAAGCCGAGGCCGCTTGCGCCCTGGCCGCCGCGTCGGAGGGGCGCGGGGTGCCGGAGGGTTCGGGGGTTGGGGAGGTGCGGCTCGAAGCCGAGGCCGCTTGCGCCCTGGCCGCCGCGTCGGAGGGGCGCGGGGTGCCGGAGGGTTCGGGGGTTGGGGAGGTGCGGCTTGAAGTCGAGGCTGCTCGCGCCCTGGCCGCCGCGTCGGAGGGGCGCGGGGTGCCGGAGGGTTCGGGGGTTGGGGAGGTGCGGCTCGAAGCCGAGCTCGCTCGCGCCCTCGCCCCCGCGTCGGAGGAGCCCCGGGTGTTGGAGGAAACAGGGGGCGGGGCGCCGTGGCAGGCGTCGGAGGAACGCCGGGTGCCCGAGCAGCGCGAGGCCCCGGAGGAGCGGACGGCGCCCGAGGTACACACGGCGCCCGAGGTACACACGGCGCCCGAGGGACACATGGCGCCCGAGGGACACACGGCGTCCGGGGAACGCACGGCGTCCGGGGAACGCACGGCGCCCCAGTCGCGGATGGCGTCCGATGAGCACACGGCGCTCGATCAGCACGCGGCGTCCGATGGGCACGCGGCGTCCGATGGGCGCGCGGCGTCCGATCAGCGTGCGGCGTCCGATGGGCGTGCGGCGTTCGATGGGCGCGCGGCGTCGGAGGGCGCGGCGTGAGTGGGTTTCTGGCCGGTGTGTGCATCGCCATCCTCCCCTTCCTCGCCCTCGGGTTCTGGCTCGGTCGCCGTACCGCCCGCCCCGACCGCCAGGCCGGCCTCGGCACCCCCGTCGAGCACGCCACCTTCCAGACCCTGCACACCGCCTCGCTCGCCGCACCCCCGCTGCGGGCGGGCCTCACCGAGGAGACGGCCCGCAAGTCCGCCCGCAGACTGCGCACCCTGCTCGGCACGGACGCCCTGTGCCTCACGGACCGCGAGCAGGTCCTCGCCTGGGACGGCGTGGGCTCCCACCACCGCACCGAGATCATGGAACGCCTCGCCGCCCCCCTGGACAGCGGCCGGGGCGAGGCCTTCCGCCTCACCTGCGACCACGCCGACTGCCCGGTCCGCTGGGCCGTGGTCGCCCCCCTCACCGTCGACGACCGGGTGCACGGCGCCCTAGTCGCCTGCGCACCCCGCGAGTCGGCCGTCCTGGTCCGCGCCGCGGGCGAGGTGGCCCGCTGGGTCAGCGTCCAGCTGGAGCTCGCCGATCTCGACCAGTCCCGCACCCGGCTGATCGAGGCGGAGATCAAGGCCCTGCGCGCCCAGATCTCCCCGCACTTCGTCTTCAACTCGCTCGCCGTGATCGCGTCCTTCGTCCGCACCGACCCCGAACGCGCCCGCGAGCTGCTCCTGGAGTTCGCCGACTTCACCCGCTACTCGTTCCGCCGGCACGGCGACTTCACCACCCTCGCCGACGAGCTCCACGCCATCGACCACTACCTGGCCCTGGTCCGCGCGCGCTTCGGCGACCGCCTCGCCGTCACCCTCCAGATCGCCCCGGAGGTCCTCCCCGTCGCCCTGCCCTTCCTCTGCCTCCAGCCCCTGGTGGAGAACGCCGTCAAGCACGGCCTGGAGGGCAAGACGGAGAAGTGCCACATCCAGATCACCGCCCAGGACGCCGGCGCCGAGGCGCTGGTCGTCATCGAGGACGATGGCGCCGGCATGGACCCGGTCCTGCTGCGCCGCATCCTGGCCGGCGAGGTCAGCCCCTCCGGCGGCATCGGCCTGTCCAACGTCGACGACCGGCTGCGCCAGGTGTACGGCGACGACTACGGCCTCGTCATCGAGACGGCCGTCGGGGCGGGCATGAAGATCACCGCCCGGCTGCCGAAGTACCAGCCGGGCGTCCACTCGGCGGCCCGCCTCGGCCCCGGCTGATCAGCCGTTCTTCAGCACGATCATCGCCAGCGTGATCAGTCCGAGCACGACCCAGCCGAACCACAGCCAGCCGTTGCTGCCGAGCGCCACCGTGTAGGCGGTCACCGCCACCAGCGCGCCGATGGTGAGCACCCCCATGGTCCTCGTGGAACTGTCCGTGGAACCTGCCATCGCGACACCCTCCTCAGGGCCGCCCGCCACCGGGCGCGTCCACCTCCATGGTGCCCCGCCGCACCCGCGACCGCGTCCCCCTTCAGCGTCCCCGGGTGTTCAGCGAGGCGAGATAGGCGTTGTACGCCTCCAGCTCCTTGTCGCCGTCCCGGTCGGCGGCGCGGTCCTTGCGCTTGGCCTGCCGCTGCTCGGAGCCGTACCACTGGAACAGCAGCGCGATCAGCACCAGCACGGACGGGATCTCGCTGAACGCCCACGCGATGCCGCCCGCGGCGCTCTGGTCGGACAGCGCGTCGATCCCGAGCGAGGCGGGCGGGTTGCGGAACGTGTCGACCATCGGCTCGGACGCCATCATCAGCGCGATCCCGAAGAACGCGTGGAACGGCATCCCGGCGAACAGCTCCAGCATCCGCATCAGATGCCCCGGCCGCCGCGGCCCCGGGTCCACCCCGATGATCGGCCAGAAGAACACCACGCCCACCGCGAGGAAGTGCAGCATCATCGCGATGTGCCCGACCTTCGAGCCCATCAGGAAGTCGAAGAGGGGACTGAAGTACAGGGCGTACAGCGAGGCGATGAACATCGGGATGGTGAACGCCGGATGCGTGATGATCCGCATGTACCGGCTGTGCAGCAGCATCAGCAGCAGCTCGCGCGGCCCCTTGCGCCCCCCGCCGGCCGCCGGCAGCGCCCGCAGCGCCAGCGTCATGGGAGCCCCCAGCAGGATCAGGATCGGCGACAGCATGCTGATGACCATGTGCTGCACCATGTGCACGCTGAACATGACCATCCCGTAGTCGTTCAGCCGGGTGCACATCACCAGCATGATCGTGAGCACCCCGAGGACGAACGACACGGTCCGCGCGGCCGACCAGGCGTCCCCCCGCCGCCGCAGCCGCACCACACCCCACCCGTACAGCCCCAGCCCGGCCAGACACGCCACCAGGAAGAACGGATCCGCCGACCACTGAAGTCCCCGCCCCAGCGTGAACGGCAGTAGATCCATATGCATGCCGTGCCCGCTGTGATCCATGGTGGGCGGCTCCTGATTCGTGGGGGGTTGTACGTTTCCTGCCGCCCACAAGAGTAGAACCGCCCCCGGTCACTGTTGTGACCGGGGGCGTCTGGTCCCGCCTGAAGGGGCGCGGGGCTGTATCGATATGCGGCTCCGCCGCGCGGGCGCGAGCGACCACGGCGCACCCGCACCCGCCGGACGGCTAGAGCACGCACTCCGCTTCCGCGTACCGCTCGGCCGGCACGGTCTTCAGCGTCTCCACGGCCTCCGCGAGGGAGACCATCACGATGTCCGTCCCGCGCAGGGCCGTCATCTTCCCGAACTCCCCCCGGTGCGCCGCCTCCACCGCGTGCCACCCGAACCGGGTCGCCAGCACCCGGTCGTACGCGGTCGGCGTGCCACCCCGCTGCACATGTCCGAGGATCACCGGACGGGCCTCCTTGCCGAGCCGGTGCTCCAGCTCGATGGACAGCTGACGGGCGATCCCGGCGAACCGCTCGTGCCCGTAGATGTCCTTGCCGCCTTCGTCGAAGTCCATGGTCCCGGCGCGGGGCTTCGCGCCCTCCGCGGCGACGACGATCGCGAACCGCTTCCCCGCCTCGAACCGCTCGCCGACCCGCCGCGCCAGCTCCTCGATGTCGAAGGGCCGCTCGGGGACGACGATGGCGTGGGCGCCCGCCGCCATGCCCGACTGAAGCGCTATCCAGCCGGTGTGCCGTCCCATGACCTCGACGACCAGCACCCGCTGGTGCGACTCGGCGGTGGTCTTCAGCCGGTCGAGCGCCTCGGTCGCCACCCCGACGGCCGTGTCGAAGCCGAAGGTGACGTCGGTGACGGCGATGTCGTTGTCGATGGTCTTCGGCACGCCGACGACCGGCAGTCCGGCGTCCGACATCAGCCGGGCCGCCTTGAGGGTGCCCTCACCGCCGATGGGGATGATCGCGTCCAGCCCGAGCTCCTGGACGTGGCCCTTCGCCCGCTCCACGCCGTCCCGCAGATGCGAGGGCTGGACCCGGGAGGAGCCGAGGATGGTGCCGCCGCGGGCCAGGATGCCGGCCACCGCGTCGAGGTCGAGCTTGAGGTAGTCGCACTCCAGGAGGCCCTTCCAGCCGTCCCGGAAGCCGATGACCTCGTCGCCGTGGTCGGCGACGGCACGGTGCACGACGGACCGGATGACGGCGTTCAGGCCGGGGCAGTCGCCGCCGGAGGTGAGGACACCAATGCGCATAGCCCGAAAAACCTTCTCCACGAGGGCCGGATCCGGACCCCGTCGTCCGGCTCGATCCCCGCCACCCTAGCGGCAGGAGGGGGCGGGGCCGAAGCATGCGTCCGCCTGCTGGACGTGCCTGCTCACCTGTGCGGATGCACCGTCAGACGGGCTGCTGACGGTGCCCTGAAAAGCAGGTGAACAGACAACTCACGCAGGCTGCTGTGCCGACGCGATGCGCTCGTTGCGCAGCGCCTCGTACCAGCGGTCGTCCGTCGGCGGCAGCGCGTTCACATCGAGTGCCAGCTTCAGCAGCAGGTCCGCGATGAGCGGGTTGCGCGCGAGCACCGGCCCGTGCATGTACGTGCCGAACACGGTGTCGTTGTACGCCCCCTCGGTCCCGTCGCCGGTGCCGTTGCCCTTGCCGAGCTGGACGCGGGCGAACGGGCGGGCGGTCGGGCCGAGATGGGTGACGCCCTGGTGGTTCTCGAAGCCCGTCAGGGACGGCAGCCCGAGCCGGGGGTCGATGTCGGCGAGGACGTCACCGACGCACCGCTCGCCCTCGCCGCGCACCGTGGTGACGTCGAGGAGGCCGAGGCCCGGCTGACGCTGGCCGACGTCGTTGACGAACTCGTGGCCGAGGATCTGGTAGCCGGCGCAGACCGCGAACACGATCGCGCCGTTGTTCACCGCCTGGAACAGGTGCCCGTCGCGCAGCAGGCGCTCCGCGGCGAGCCGCTGGGGCCGGTCCTCGCCGCCGCCGATGAGGTAGATGTCGCCGGAGGTGGGGATCGGCTGGTCGCTGCGCACGTCGAGGCGGGCCACGTCGAGGCCGCGCTGGCGGGCCCGGCGCTCCACGACCAGGACGTTGCCCTGGTCGCCGTAGGTGCTCAGCAGGTCCGGGTAGACCCAGACGATCCGCAGTTGATTGTCGCTCATGAACTGGTCGTCCTTCGTGGTCAGTTGCCGACGCGGCGGCGCAGGTCCTGGAACGCGGTGTAGTTCGCGATGACCTCGATCCGGCCCGGCGGGCACTGCTGCACGGCCTGGTCGACGCTGTCGCACACCTGGAAGTGCTGGTTCGCCACCTCGAGGCGCACCGCGAGGTCCAGCTTGCGGTCACCGATGACGAAGATCGGGTGGCCGGTCAGCCGTGTGTAGTCGACGTCCCACAGCCAGGAGGTGTCGGTGCCGTCCGCGCCGCGCGCGTTCACCGAGAGGATCACCGGGGCGGGTGCAGGATCGATCAGGCTGAACGTCTCGAGCCAGCCGGCCGGGTTCTTGGCCAGCAGGAGCCGCAGATCACGCCCCTGGAACTGGACGACGTCGTAGCGTCCGGCGACGGCCTGCACCTGGTACATGCGCTCCAGCGCGACCTGCGGCGGCACGCCGAACACGGCGGCGACGGCCGCCGAGGAGGCGGCGTTGGCCTTGTTGGCCCGTCCGGGGAGCTGGAGGTGGATGGGCCACGCGGAGCCGTGCGGGTCGAGGACGTGGTCCCCGGACAGCGCCCAGCTCGGCTGCGGCCGGCGGAACCCGCACTCGCCGCAGAACCAGTCGTCGCCGGGGCGCTGCATGACACCGCCGCAGGACGGGCACGACCAGGCGTCGTCCTTCCACATCTGCCCGGCCGCGACCCACACCACGTTGGGCGAGGAGGACGCGGCCCACACCACCAGCGGGTCGTCGGCGTTGGCGACGACGACGGCCTTGGAACCGGCGAGCCCCTCACGCCAGTTCTCCGCGAGCATCCGGGTCTCGGCCGCGCGGTCCAGCTGGTCGCGGGAGAGGTTCAGCAGCGCGATGCACTTCGGCGCGGTGTCCCGGGCGACGCCGGCGAGGTACTTCTCGTCGACCTCGATGACGCCGTACTTGGAGTCCGAGCCGCCCGCGAGCGCCGAGGTGATGCCGGCCGGCATGTTGGCGCCGAGCGCGTTGGACACGACCGGTCCCGCGGCCCGCAGGGCCTCGGCGATGAGCCGGGTCGTGGTGGTCTTGCCGTTGGTCGCCGACACCAGGATGACGTCCAGGTTCTGGGCGAGCCTGGCGAGGAGATCGGGGTCGAGTTTGAGTGCCACCCGGCCACCGATCACCGATCCGCTGCCGCGTCCGGCCGCGCGCGATGCCGCAGCGACCGCCTTGCCCGCGGTCACGGCGATCTTGGCCCGCGGCGTGAGCGGGTCCGAGTTGCCTGCCATCAGTTCTCGATCCTCCTTGCGTACGCGCCGCGCCTCTGCCGTACGGCAACGTGGTAGGGGGTCAGCCTATCGAGATCCATTCGCAGGCCCGAATCGCGGCACCACCTCACACCCGCACGGCATGCGCGTGTCAGAAGGGACCGTACCCTTGCCGCCATGCGACACGGCTCCATCCAGGGCGCGCACGGACGCGTCCGGCCCCTCACACTCCTCGGTGATCCCGTCCTGGCACAGCCGTGCCGGGAGGTCACCGGGTTCGGCCCCGAACTCGCCCGGCTCGTCGAGGACATGTTCGCCACGATGTACGCGGCCCAGGGCGTCGGCCTCGCCGCGAACCAGGTCGGCGAACCCCTGCGGGTCTTCGTCTACGACTGCCCGGACGACGACGACGTCCGCCATCTGGGCCATGTCGTGAACCCGAGGCTGGTGGAGGCGGACGGGATCGTCCTGCGCGGCCCGGAGGGCTGTCTGTCCCTCCCGGGCCTGGAGGCGGGAACGGAGCGCCACGACCACGCGGTCGTCGAGGGCTTCACCGTGACCGGCGAGCCGATCACGGTCCACGGCACGGGGTTCTTCGCCCGATGCCTGCAGCACGAGTGCGACCACCTGGAGGGCACGGTGTACGCGGACCGGGTGGAGGGCTGGCGCAGGCGCAGGCTGCTGCGTCAGGTGAAGCGAGCCTCTTGGCACCGGTGAGTGGATGCTTTCAGGGGCGCGGGGAACTGCGCGAGCAGCCCCCACCGGCCCGTAGACCGGACCCGACCCTCAGAACCCGGGCCCCCCGATCTTGTCCCCCGCGGCAGCGAGACGCCCCCACAGAAGATCCGCCAGACTCCGCACCAGCTCGGCCCGGGAACACGGCCGCTCACCCAGCCACCAGTCCCCGGCCGCGTGCATCATCCCGACGATCCCGTGCCCCCACACCCGGGCCAGCCGCTGGCTCTCCGGCCCGAGATCCAGCCGGTCCTCGATCACCTGGGCCAGCTCCTCGCCCATCCTGCGGAGCAGCGGCGCGCTGTGCTTGCCCACGTCGAACCCCGCCTCCGCGCCCTGCCCGCCCTCGGAAGGGTGCATCAGGAACCGGTACACCTGGGGCCGCGCCTCGATGGCGGCGAGGTAGGTGTCGAGGGTGGCCTCCACCCGCTCCCGCCGCTCCGCGGGCGCGTCCAGCGCGGCCCGCAGGGAGTCCAGCAGCGCGTCCGTGTGCCGCTTGGCCAGCGCCGCGTACAGTCCGCCCTTGTCGCCGAAGTGCCGGTAGAGGATCGGCTTGGTGATGCCGGCCTCCGCGGCGATCGCGTTCATCGACGCCTGGGGGCCGTCCCGGAGCACCACCCGGTCCGCGGCCTCCAGCAATTCGCGCCGTCGGCGGTCGGCCGACCTCTGCTGCTCGGTCCGCTGCGTGGTGTCCATGTGCTCTCCCCACCCGTGATGTTTCGGCGACGCCTGCGCAAACTAACACCTGACAGCAGCCTGACAGCGAACGGGCCTGAGGGCTCCCTGGCCGTCGTCAGGAGTTGACTTTTCCTACCCGCGAGTAACAGACTCGGGGTTACCGCTAGTAACACGCACGCCCGCCGCTGGAGGGGACATGGCCGAGTTCACCATGGAGCTCAACGACGAACAGAAGGAGGTCCGGGACTGGCTGCACGGTTTCGCCGCAGACGTGATCCGTCCCGCGGCCGCCGAATGGGACGAGCGTGAGGAGACTCCCTGGCCGGTCATCCAGGAGGCCGCGAAGGTCGGCATCTACTCCCTCGACTTCTACGCGCAGCAGTACTTCGACCCCACCGGGCTCGGTATCCCGATGGCGATGGAGGAGCTGTTCTGGGGCGACGCGGGTATCGCCCTGTCGATCGTAGGCACGGGTCTGGCCGCCGTGGGAGTCCTCGCCAACGGAACCGAGGAACAGATCGGCACCTGGATCCCCCAGATGTACGGCGACGCCAACGACGTCAAGGTCGCGGCGTTCTGCTCCTCCGAGCCCGACGCCGGCTCCGACGTCGCCTCGATGCGCACGCGTGCCGTGTACGACGAGGCCAAGGACGAGTGGGTGATCAACGGCACGAAGACCTGGGCGACCAACGGCGGCATCGCCAACGTCCATGTCGTGGTCGCCGTCGTCGACCCGGAGCTGGGCTCCAAGGGCCACGCCTCCTTCATCGTCCCGGCGGGCACGCCCGGTCTGGCCCAGGGCCAGAAGTTCAAGAAGCACGGCATCCGCGCCTCGCACACCGCCGAGGTCGTCCTCGACCACGTGCGCGTGCCCGGCTCCTGCCTGCTCGGCGGCAAGGAGAAGCTGGACGAGCGGCTCGCGCGGGCCCGGGAGCGGGCCAAGGCGGGCGGCGAGCGCGTGAAGAACGCGGCGATGGCCACGTTCGAGGCCTCGCGTCCGGCGGTCGGGGCGATGGCGGTCGGCACCGCCCGTGCCGCGTACGAGGTGGCCCTCGACTACGCCATGACCCGGGAACAGTTCGGGCGGCCGATCATCGACAACCAGGGCGTGGCCTTCCAGCTCGCCGACATGCGGACGCAGATCGACGCGGCGCGGCTGCTGGTGTGGCGGGCCTCGTGGATGGCGATCAGCGGGAAGCCGTTCACCGCGGCCGAGGGCTCGATGTCGAAGCTGTTCGCGAGTGAGACGGCGAAGAAGGTCACGGCGCAGGCCGTGCAGATCCTCGGGGGCAACGGGTACACGCGGGAGTACCCGGTGGAGCGGATGCACCGAGACGCGGCGATCTACACCATCTTCGAAGGGACGAGCGAGATCCAGCGCCTGGTGATCGCCAGGACGCTCTCCGGGATGTCCATCCGGTAGTACGGCGACTGCGGGTGCGTGGGGGCTGATCGCGCAGTTCCCCGCGCCCCTGACAGGCACGTCCACTGCACTCGCTCAAGGGGCGCGGGGAACTGCGCGACAAGCCACGACGCACCCGCACCCGGCAACGCAACAACACGCCCCCTACGAAGTCCCCCCGCTGCTGTGCGCAATGCACGCCACATCGATCCGGTCGGCCAGCTTCGCCAGTTCGATCGTCAGCGCCGCCACCGTGTCCTCGTCGAGATCCTCCGCCCCCGCCTCGACGAGGTGCAGCCACCTCCCGCCCAGCGTGCGGAGCAGCTTGCTCACATCGGCGGCAGCCACCTGAAGGGTCCCGCGGTCGTCGACGATCAGGGGCAGGGTCACTTCGCGGTTCACACCCGGGATCGTAACCGCGCGGCGCTCAGGCACCGTGCCAAACCGTGGTGATGTTGCAGAACTCGCGGATTCCGTGCCCGGACAGCTCACGCCCGTACCCGGACCGTTTCACCCCGCCGAACGGGAACGCCGGATGGGACGCGGTCATCCCGTTCACGAACACCCCGCCGGCCTCCAGGTCCCGCGCGAAACGGTCCACCTCGGTCTCGTCCTGCGTCCAGACGTTCGAACTCAGACCGAACGGGGAGTCGTTGGCGAGGAGCACCGCCTCGTCCAGGTCGGCCACCCGGTACAGCGTCGCGACCGGGCCGAACGCCTCCTCGCGATGGATGCGCATCGCGCGGGTGAGGCCCGTCAGGACGGTCGGCGGGTAGTACCAGCCGGGCCCTTCGGGGCGTTCGCCACCGCACAGCACCACGGCGCCGGCGCGGCGCGCGTCGTCGACCAGTTCCTCCAGGTCGGCCCGGCCCTGTTCGCTCGCCAGCGGGCCGACGTCGGTGTCCTCCTCCAGCGGGTCGCCGACCTTCAGCGCCTTCATCCCTTCGGTGAAGCGCTCCGCGAACGCGTCGTACACGTCCGAGTGGACGATGAACCGCTTGGCGGCGATGCAGGACTGACCGTTGTTCTGCACCCGGGCCGTCACCGCGACCCGCGCGGCCCGGTCGAGGTCGGCGGAGGGCATGACGACGAACGGGTCGCTGCCGCCCAGCTCCAGGACCGTCTTCTTGACCATCGCCCCGGAGGTGGCGGCGACCGCCCGGCCCGCCGGTTCGCTGCCCGTGAGGGTCGCGGCCCGCACCCGTTCGTCGCGCAGGATCTCGTCCACCGCGCCGGACCCGATCAGCAGGGTCTGGAAGCAGCCCTCGGTGAAGCCCGCGCGGTGGAAGAGGTCCTCCAGGTACAGCGCGGTCTGGGGGACGTTGGAGGCGTGCTTGAGCAGGCCGACGTTGCCCGCCATCAGCGCGGGCGCGGCGAACCGGATCACCTGCCACAGGGGGAAGTTCCACGGCATCACGGCCAGCACCGGGCCCAGCGGCCGGTAGCGGACCAGGGCCCGGGTGCCGCCGGAGTCCGCCACGTCGGCGTCGTCCGGCCGCTCGTCGGCGAGCAGCCCCTCCGCGCGCTCGGCGTACCAGCGCATCGCCCTGGCGCACTTCGCGGCCTCGGCGCGCGCCTGCCGGATCGGCTTGCCCATCTCGGTGGTCATCACCCGCGCGATGTCCCGCTGGTCCTCCTCCAGCAGGCCGGCCGCCTGGAGCAGCAGACGTGAGCGGTCGGTGAAGCTGCTCAGCCGGTACGTGCGGAACGTGGCCTCGGCGAGCTGGAGCCGGCGTTCCAGCTCCTCCTCGCCCATGGGCTCGTACGTCTTGAGCGTCTCGCCGTCCGCCGGGTTCACCGTCGCGATGGGCATGGCCGACCTCCTGGAGAGCTGCCTGCTTCGACCTTCCCGCGCCGCACCGGACCGCGCAACGCGTGCACGTCAGGGCGAGTGCCCCGGCAGCCGGTCGAGGAACGCGGCCTGGGCCGGGACGATCACGTCGCGGGCGCGCGCCAGGGTGTACCAGGCCACCCGGTCCAGCTCCGGGAACTCCTGGATCCGCCCGGAGCGCGGCGGCCACTCCATGCGGAAGGTGCCCGGCACGGCCGTCGCCGGATCCAGGTCCGCCTCGATCGCCCACACGGTGACGATCTTGCCGTTGGTCTGCCGGACCTCCCCGAGGGGGATCGCCTCGCCGTCGGGCGGCTCCAGCCCCAGCTCCTCGCGGAACTCGCGGCGCGCCGCGTCCCAGGCGGGCTCGTCGGGCTCGTACTCGCCCTTGGGGACGGACCAGGCCCCGGCGTCCTTCGTCGCGAAGTAGGGGCCGCCCATGTGGCCGAGCAGCACCTCGGTGCCGTCCGCGGTGTGCCGGAACAGCAGCAGGCCCGCGCTGCGCTTCTGCGTCACGGGTGCACCTCCGGGTGGGCGGCGAGCAGGGTCTCCACGGTATCGGCCTCCGCGGGCCGTTTGTCCTCGCGGTAGCGGACCACGCGGGCGAAGCGCAGGGTGACCCCGGCCGGGTAGCGGGTGGAGCGCTGGAGGCCGTCGTAGGCGATCTCGACGACGAGTTCGGGGCGTACGGCCACCACCCGGCCGTCGTCGCGCACGGCGAGCCGCCGGAGGTGCTCCGTCTGCCAGTCGAGCATCGCGTCGGTCATGCCCTTGAAGGTCTTGCCGAGCATGGCGAAGCCGCCGTCGGCGGTGCGGGCGCCGAGGTGGAGGTTGGAGAGCCTGCCGGTGCGGCGGCCGTGGCCCCACTCGGCGGCCAGGACCACCAGGTCGAGGGTGTGCACGGGCTTGACCTTCAGCCAGGACGCCCCGCGTCGGCCCGCGCTGTAGGGGGCGTCGAGGGACTTCACGACCACGCCCTCGTGACCGCGCCCGAGGGTCCGCGCCAGGAACTCCTCGGCGGCCGGGAGGTCCTGCGCACCGGCCACCACCGTCCGCCGTACCCGCATCTCCTCCGGCACCAGCCGGGCCAGCTCCGCGTGCCGTTCGGCGAAGGGCAGGTCCAGCAGGTCCCGGTCCGCCACGGACAGCGCGTCGAAGAAGACCGGGGAGACGGGGACGGCCTCGGCGGCCGCCGCCACGTCCACCCGGGAACCGACCCGTCCGGCGGTCTCCTGGAAGGAACGGGGCCGGCCGTCCTCGTCGAGGGCGATGACCTCGCCGTCCAGGACGAACCGCTCGCCCGCCAACTCCCGTGCAGCCGCCGTCACTTCGGGCAGCCGGTCGGTGATGTCGTCGAGCGTGCGGGTGTAGAGGCGGACCTCCGCGCCGTCCCGGTGCACCTGGACCCGGATGCCGTCCAGCTTCTCCTCCACCGCGCAGCCGCCCAGCTTCTCCACCGCCTCGGCGACCGAGGACGCGGAGTGCGCCAGCATCGGCAGGACCGGGCGGCCGACGGTCAGCCGGAACGCCTCCAGCGCCGCGGGGCCGTCCCGCAGGAGGGACTCGGCGACCGTCCGGAGGGACCCCGCGAGCATCACGGCCCGCCGTACGCCCGCCGGGGGCGCCCCGGTCGCCTGCGCCAGGCCCTCCACCGCCACCGCGTCCAGGGCGCCCTGGCGCACCTCGCCGGTGATCAGCCCGAGCAGGAACCGCTGCTCGTCCGCCGTGGCCGCGCCCATCAACTCGCCCACCAGCCGCAGCCGTTCGGCCTGGGAGCCGGGCCCGGACACCTCGCCTAGAGCGGTGAGCAGCGCGTCGACCTCGCGCACCGTGAGCGCCGGGGCGGCGGCCGGGGCGACCGGACGGCTCAGCACCTTCCAGCCGACGCCGAGCCGGCCCTGCGGCAGCCGTCCGGCCAGATAGGGGATGACGACCGGGACGTCGGCCGGCTCCGCCTCCCGGAACAGCCCGGCGAGCAGGGCGATCTTGCGGGAGCGCGCCGAGGTGGCCGCGACCTCCCGGGACACAGCGGCGAGCCGGGTCAGCAGCATGCAGCCATCGTGCAACGGCGGCCCCGGGACTACACCCCGGCCGCGTCCAGGTCCGCGAAGAGCAGCTCGCCGTTGATCGCAGCCCCGGCCCGGTAGCCGCGGCTCGCCGCGTTCACGACCTGTTCGGCGAACCCGCTCGCGTTGCCCGCGGCCCACAGGCCCGGCACGGTCGTCAGGCCCCGCTCGTCGATCACCGGGTAGGCACCGAAGGGCGTCTCCCTCAGCTCGGCGCCGAGCTGGATCAGCAGGTCGTTCCGCGGGACCGGGCGCGGGGCGACGAACAGGGTCTCCCGCTCGTGCGTGCTGCCGTCCGCGAGCCGTACGCCGGTCAGCCGGTCGTCCTCGATCCGCAGCCCCGCCACCTCGCCCGGCACCACCCGGACCTTGGCAGCGGCCAGCTGGCGTCGGTCGTCGTCGGTCAGCTCCTCCTCGGCGACCCGGTGCAGGAAGAGCGTCACGTCCGTGGACCACTGGGTGACCATCAGCGCCTGGTGGGCGCTCATCGGCCTGCCGGCGAGCACGCCGAACGCCTGGTCGCGGACCTCCCAGCCGTGGCAGTACGGGCAGTGCAGCACATCCCGGCCGAAGCGCTCCGCGAGCCCCTCCACCGGGGGCAGCTCGTCCTTCAGCCCGGTCGCGAGCACCAGCTGCCGGGCGCGCACCGTGCGGCCGGACGCCAGCCGCACGGCGAAGCCGCCCTCCGTCCGGGCGGCCGCCGCCGCCCGGTCCCGGACCAGCGCCACGCCGTACCGGGCGATCTCCTCCCGCCCCCGCGCGAGGAACTCGGCGGGCGGCATGCCGTCCCGGGTCAGATAGCCCTGCATATGGGCGGCGGGCGCGTTGCGGGGCTCGCCCGCGTCGACGACCAGCGTGCGGCGCCGGGCCCGGCCCAGGACGAGCGCCGCGGACAGCCCCGCGGCACCGCCGCCGACGACGATCACTTCGTACGTGTCCGTCACATCGTCCGTCACATCGGTCATGGTGACCACCTCCACCGAGAAGGTGACCCGGACCCCACCGGATTGACAAACGGCTTTGCCGATTCTGCAATACGGGATATGAGTGCCGAAGACGTTCTCGCGGAAGTGGGCCCCCGGCTGCGCCGGATCCGGAAGGAGCGGGAGGTGACCCTGGCGGCGCTGTCCGAGGCGACCGGCATCTCGGTCAGCACCCTGTCCCGGCTGGAGTCGGGCCTGCGCAAGCCCAGTCTGGAGCTGCTGCTGCCGATCGCCCAGGCCCATCAGGTGCCGCTGGACGAGCTGGTGGGCGCTCCCGCGGTGACCGACCCCCGGGTGCGGGCCAAGCCGGTGGTCCGGCACGGGCGCACCTTCTGGCCGCTGACCCGGCAGCCCGGCGGCCTCCAGGCGTTCAAGGTGCTGGTGCCGGTGGGCGTCGAGGAGCCGGAGCCGCGCACCCACGAGGGCTACGAGTGGCTGTACGTGCTGTCCGGGCGGCTGCGGATGGTGATCGGGGAGCACGACGTGGTGCTGGCGGCGGGGGAGGCCGCCGAGTTCGACACGCGCGTGCCGCACTGGTTCGGGTCGACGGGGGAGGGGCCGGTGGAGTTCCTCAGCCTGTTCGGTCCGCAGGGCGAGCGGATGCACGTACGGGCGAGGCCGCGCGGGAAGGCGTGACGCTCACGCTGTTACCCCGGACACGGTTCCCTCGGTGGCAAGCGACCGCTTAGTATGCGGTGGACCCCGACGAAGCAGTCTGTGGAGGCACCGCATGCAGGCATGGCAAGTGCACGAGAACGGTGAGCCGAGCGAGGTGATGCGGCTCCGCGAGGTGGAGCGGCCCACGCCCGGCGACGGCCAGGTGCTGCTCACGGTGCGCGCCGCCAACATCAACTTCCCCGATGTGCTGATGTGCCGGGGCCAGTACCAGGTGCGCCCGCCGCTGCCGTTCACCCCGGGCGTGGAGATCTGCGGCGAGACCGAGGACGGCCGCCGGGTGATCGCCAACCCCGCCCTGCCGTACGGCGGTTTCGCCGAGTACGCCGTCGCGGACGCCGCCGCCCTGCTGCCCGCCCCGGACGCGCTCGACGACGCCGAGGCCGCGGCCCTGCACATCGGCTACCAGACGGGCTGGTTCGGACTGCACCGCCGGGCCGGGCTCGAAGCCGGCGAGACCCTGCTCGTCCACGCTGCCGCAGGAGGGGTCGGCAGCGCGGCCGTGCAGCTCGGCAAGGCGGCCGGCGCGAGGGTCATCGGTGTCGTGGGCGGCGCCGACAAGGCCGCGGTCGCCCGTGAGCTGGGCTGCGACGTGGTCGTCGACCGGCGCGCCGAGGACGTCGTCGCCGCCGTGAAGGAGGCCACCGGCGGCCGGGGCGCCGACGTGATCTACGACCCCGTCGGCGGCGACGCCTACACCCAGTCCACCAAGGTCGTCGCCTTCGAGGGCCGGATCGTGGTCGTCGGCTTCGCGAGCGGCACGATCCCCAGCCCGGGCCTCAACCACGCCCTGGTCAAGAACTACTCGATCCTCGGTCTGCACTGGGGCCTGTACAACACCAAGAACCCGAAGCTGGTCCGGCACTGCCACGAGCAGCTCACCGACCTCGCCGCCCGGGGCGCGATCAAGCCGCTGGTCAGCGAGCGGGTGCCGCTGGCCGGGGCGGCGGCCGCCGTGCAGCGGGTCGGCGACGGGGTCACCACCGGCCGGGTCGCCGTCGTCCCGGCCCTGGAGAACGGAGCCGCGGCATGACCGACGCAGCCGAACTCACGCGCCGCACAGCCGAGTTGCTGGCCGCACACCCGCCCGCCGAGACCGACCGGCTGGACTTCCTCAAGGCCCGCTTCGACGCCGGGCTGGCCTGGGTGCACTACCCGGAGGGCCTCGGCGGCCTCGGTGTCCCGCGCTCCCTCCAGAGCGTCGTGGACGCCGCACTGGAGGCGGCCGGCGCCCCCGACAACGACGCGCGCCGCAACGGCATCGGCCTCGGCATGGCCGCCCCGACCGTCCTCCGGTACGGCACCGAGGAGCAGAAGCAGCGCTATCTGCGGCCGCTGTGGATCGGCGAGGAGGTCTGGTGCCAGCTCTTCAGCGAGCCCGGAGCCGGCTCCGACCTCGCGGCCCTCGGCACCCGGGCCGTCCGCCAGGACGACGGGGACTGGGTCGTCAACGGGCAGAAGGTGTGGACGTCCGGGGCGCACAACTCGCGCTGGGCCATCCTCATCGCCCGCACCGACCCGGACGTGCCCAAGCACGCCGGCATCACCTACTTCATCTGTGACATGACCGACCCCGGTGTCGACATCCGCCCGCTGCGGCAGATCACCGGCGAGGCCGAGTTCAACGAGGTCTTCCTCACCGACGTCCGCATCCCCGACTCCCGCCGCCTCGGCGAGATCGGCGACGGCTGGCGCGTCGCGCAGACCACCCTCAACAACGAGCGCGTCGCCATCGGCGGCATGCGGCTGCCCCGCGAGGGCGGCATGATCGGCCCGGTCGCGAAGACCTGGCGCGAGCGCCCCGAGCTGCGCACCCACGACCTCCACCAGCGGCTGCTCACGCTCTGGGTGGAGTCCGAGGTCGCCCGCCTCACCGCGGAGCGGCTGCGCCAGCAGCTCGTCGCCGGCCAGCCCGGCCCCGAGGGCGCCGGCATGAAGCTCGCCTTCGCCCGCCTCAACCAGGAGATCAGCGGCCTGGAGGTCGAACTCCGCGGCGAGGAAGGCCTGTTGTACGACGACTGGACCATGCGCCGCCCGGAGCTGGTGGACTTCACCGGACGGGACGCCGGATACCGCTATCTGCGCTCCAAGGGCAACAGCATCGAGGGCGGGACCAGCGAGGTCCTGCTGAACATCGTCGCCGAGCGCGTCCTGGGCCTCCCCGCCGAGCCGCGCACCGACAAGGACGTCGCGTGGAAGGACCTCGCCCGATGAGCACACAGTCGGATCTTCTCTACTCCGAGGAGGAGGAGGCGCTGCGGTCGGCGGTACGCGACCTGCTGGCGGACCACTGCGACGCTCCCGGGGTCATCGCCCGCACGGAGTCGGACTCCCCGCACGACCTGGCGGCCTGGAAGGCGCTCACCGACGGGATGGGCCTCGCGGGCCTGCTGATCCCCGAGGAACTGGGCGGCCAGGGCGCCACCCACCGCGAAGTCGCCGTCGTCCTGGAGGAGTTGGGCCGCGCGGTCGCCCCCGTGCCCTATCTGACCAGTGCCGTGGTCGCCACGGAGGCCGTACTGGCCTGCGGTGACGAGGAGCTGCTCGGCCGGCTGGCGTCCGGCCGGACGATCGGCGCGCTGGCGGTCGGGCTGCACCTCGCCCCCGGCGCCGCCTTCACCGCCGTACGCGTCGAAGAGGGTTCCCTGCACGGGGAGCTGACCGGCATCGCGGACGCCGTGGCCGCCGATGTGCTGCTGGTGCCCGCCGAGGACGGCGGCCTCTACGCCGTCTCCGCCGCGGACACCGACGCGGTGACCGTCACCCCGCAGATCGCCTTCGACCTCACCCGCCCCCTCGCCACCGTCACCCTCACCGGTGCCCCCGGCCGCCGCATCGGCGACGCCGGACCCGCCGTACGCCGGGCCCTGCGCGCCGGTGCCGGACTGCTCGCCTCCGAGCAACTGGGCGTGGCGGACTGGCTGCTGACCGAGACCGTGCGCTACCTCAAGGAGCGCAAGCAGTTCAACCGGCCCGTCGGCGGCTTCCAGGCGCTCAAGCACCGGCTCGCCCAGCTGTGGCTGGAGGTCGTCAACCTCCGCGCCGCCGCCCGCGGTGCCGCCGACGCCCTCACCACCGGCGAGGACGTCGATCTCACGGTGGCCGTCGCCCAGGCCTACGCGGCGGGGGTGGCCGTCCACACCGCCGAGGAGGCGCTGCAACTGCACGCCGGGATCGGTATGACCTGGGAACACCCCGTCCATCTGTACCTCAAGCGGGCCAAGTCCGACGCGATCGCCTACGGCACGGCCGGCGCCCACCGGACCGCCGTGGCCGAACTGGTCGATCTCCAGGCCCCCTGACCCCCGCCGCCGTCCCCACGGTGAAGCCCGCCCCACCTGGGGCGGGCTTTTCCGTGCGGCTGGGCGGAAGGAGTGAACGGACCGCGGCGGTCCGGCCAACTCCTGCCATGTACAGGTTCCTTGGGGGCCGTACGGCCCCATACTCCCTGTGGTCCGGACCCGCCCCACAGGGAGGAACACCATGGCTCACGTCACCCGCCGCAGAGTGCTCACCGGTCTCGCCGCGACCACCGCCGCGATCCTCGCACCGCCCGCCGGCAGCGCGTTCGCCGCCGGCCGGCACCACGGACCCCGCCCGCTGTGGCGCGCCCACGCCCACAACGACTACGAGCACCCCCGCCCCCTCCTCGACGCGCTCGACCACCGCTTCGGCAGCGTCGAGGCCGACATCTTCCTCGTCGACGGAGACCTCCTCATCGCCCACTCGGCGGACGAGCTCGACCCCACCCGCACCCTCGAAGGCCTCTACCTCGCCCCGCTCGCCGCCCGCGTCAAGGCCAACCACGGTTCCGTGTACCGGGGTTACCGGCAGCCGCTGCAACTCCTCATCGACATCAAGACCGAGGGATCCTCCACCTACCTCGCGCTCGACGAACTGCTCAAGCGCTACCGGCACCTGTTCACCACGTACGCCCACGGCAAGGTCCGGCGCGGCCCCGTCACGGCGGTCATCTCCGGCGACCGGGCCGCGCGTATCCCCATGGCGGCGCAGACCGTCCGCCGTGCCTTCTACGACGGCCGCCTCATCGACCTCGGCACCAGCGAGGCCTCCTTCGCGTCCCTGATCAGCGACAACTGGACCCTCAACTTCACCTGGCTCGGCGCCGGCGCCTTCCCCGAGGCCGAGCGGACCAGGCTGCGCACGATCGTGGACACGGCCCACGCGCGCGGACAGCAGGTCCGCTTCTGGGCCACCCCCGACGTGGCCGGACCCGAGCGCGACGCCCTGTGGACGGAGCTCCTCGCGGCCGGCGTCGACTACCTCAACACCGACGACCTGGCCGGCCTGGAGGCCTTCCTCGACGCCCACCGGTAGCCCGCGGCCCGGACACCACCCGTTCGGACGACAGGTCAGCCGCCCGGACGAACCCTCCGTTACGCCACACTTGCGGCCGAACGCCGCGAAAGCGGACGTGATGGAGGAGGGTGACGATGGCCATTTCCATTTCCGTGGTGCTGTTGCTGTTGATCCTCGCAGTGGTCTTCATGCGCAACAGCGGACTGAAGATCTCGCACGCCCTGACCTGTCTGCTGCTCGGCTTCTTCCTGGCCGGCACCAGCATGGCCCCCACCATCCACAGCGGCCTCACGGCGACCGCCGACCTCGTCGGCAGCCTTCGCCCGTGAGACCGCTGGGGACCCGGTGGCGGACCGGCCCTACCGGGTGAACACCCCGATGCCGTTGGCCACCGACCGCTCCACCCCGTCCGACGGATGGTTGCGGACGCCGACCCTGGTCGAGCCCGTAGGGCGGGACACCAGGGTCGAGGAGCCGCCGCCGTCCAGACCGAAGCCCTCGGTGGCCCCGAGGTTCCTCAGGGCGGCGGCGACCTCGGCGATCGTCAGCCCCCCGCGGGAGGAGCTCCCGCCGTCCAGGGCGAGCAGGAACACCCGCCGGCCGCCGTCGCCGATGCCCACCGCCGTCCGCACGGCCGAGGTGCGCGTGTCCAGCCCCGCCAGCGGCTGTCCGCCCGTCAGCAGCGGCTGCCCGCCGATGGCGAAGCGGTACGCCGTCCTGGAGCCGGACGTGAGCCCGTATCGCACCGTCACCCGGTCGCCCACCTTGAGCGCCTTCAGCTGCTGCGCGCCCGCCTCCCGGCCGACGAGGACCGTGGTGCCCGGCGCGACGGCACCGCTGCCGGGCGCCGTGGAGACCGCCACCACCCGGTCGTCCCGGACCGTCACCTCGTAGGTGCGCGTACTGCACGGCGCGCCCCGGCTGGTGTCGGAGCCGCAGGTGGCCCGCCTGCGCGAGGCGCTGCCCCAGTCCGGTGTGAACGCGCCGACGGAGTTCTCCGGCAGCGCGTACTGGTTGAGCCCGGCCAGTCTGAGCTGCCCCGGCGCCGCGGTCACGGTGCCGTCGAGCGTCAGCGTGTCCAGCCGGGCCCGGCCGTCCGCGCCGACCCCGAGGACCGCCCGGGTGCTGGTGCCCCGGGGCAGCGCGGGCCCGAACCGCTGGCCGTTCGGCACCGCCGACTTCAGCTCCCTGCCGTCCGCGATCGCCGGACCCACGCTCGCTCCCGTCACCGGCACGCCCGGGTGCTGGGTCTCGGAGACGTTGAAGAAGTCACCGTTGACCCCGGCCACGGCCCGCTGGGCGTCGGCCATCGAGGAGACGGCGGCACGGGAGGCGACCCTCCCCGGGTACAGCAGCCCCAGCCGCACCCGGCTGTCGGCGAGGTCCACGTCGAGCACATGGACGCGGGCGACCCCGGCGGCGGCCGACACGTCGTACTGACGGTAGGTCACGCCCGGCGCCACGGGGGTCCAGCTCGCGGCACCGGCCGGCGCGGCCCCCGCGAGGGCCGCGCCGGCCAGTGTGCCGAGGGCGGTGAGCAGCGTCGCCGCCGTTCTGCGCGCCCTGGACCAGTTATGACGTCTTGTCATGAAATCCCCTGACTGGATGGGGCTGCACTTTCTCACGGGCCGGGGGACCGTCCGCCAGAAGGCAAGCGGGCAACACCACGAGAACGGGTGACAGAACCACGAATCCGGGTGGCTTCCCGTGGCATTCGGGCGTGCCGCCGCGCGGTCCGTGCTACTCGGTCCGCAGCGCGGTCGCCGTCCGGACCCGTGCGGCCCAGCCGGCCGGCAGCAGCGCGCCCAGCACGGCGACGGCCGTCCCGGCGAGGGCGAGGAGGGCGAGCAGCGGCGCGCCGTAGACGGAGAGCACCGACTCCGGCAGCCGCAGTCCGGCGGAGCGTCCCATGGCGCGGGTGACCACCCCGTGCACGGACATCCCGAGCGGCACCCCGACGGCCGCGCCCACGAGCCCGGCCGGCACCACCGACGCCAGGACCAGGACGACGGTCTGCCGGGGTGTCATGCCGAGCGCCTTGTGGACGCCCAGCTCGCGGATCCGTTCATGGGTGTCCAGGACGACCGCGCCCAGCACCCCGAGACCGGCGACGCAGACCAGCATCAGCGTCAGCAGCGCCGTCATCGCGTCCATCACCCGGGCCATGTCGCTGCCGTTGACGTACGTGGCGCTCGTCGCGTCGAGACCGAGCGGCTCCAGCTCGCCGTCGAGGGCGCTGGCATAGGCGTCCGCGTCCGTGCCGGGCTTCAGCTCGACGGCCCAACTGCTCACCGTGAGGCCCGGGTCGGCGGCCCTCAGGGTCGACACGTCCGTGAAGACGCGCATGCCGTCCTCCGTGGTGTCCAGGACCTCCCCGACGATCCGTACGCGCACCGCCGTGCCCCGCACGGTCAGCGTGACGGTGTCGCCGACCCCGGCGCCCGCCGCGGTCAGGAAGGGGGTGGCGGCCACCGCCTCGCCCTCGGCGCGCAGCCAGCGGCCCGCCACCATCCGGAAGCCGCCCCAGGACGCGTCCCCGTCGTAGGCCAGCACCGGGACCCCGCCGCTCGCCCCGGCGACGGCGGCCTCGGTGAGGGCGGTGCCGTACTGCCTGCGGGTGCCGGGCTGTGCGGCGACCGCCCGGGTGACCGCCGCGGCCGTCTCCGCGCTCACGGCCGGCGCCCCGGGGCCGCGCGCCGCCGGTCCCTGCGCCCCCACGGTGACATCGGCCGCGTTGTGGTTCCTGGCGGCCACCACCTCGCCGAGGGTCGTGCTCAGCCCGACCCCGAAAGTGACGGCGGCGGTGCCGAACACCACCGCCGCGGCCGTCGCCGCCGTACGGGCCGGACGGGCGAACGGCCGTGCCAGACCGAGCCCCACGGGCCGCGGCAGCGGCAGCCGGGCCGCCAGGGCGGCCGCCCGCCGCCCCCGGCCCGCCGTTGGGGCCCGCCCCACCGCGAGCGCGTCCACCGACCGCAGCCGCCCGGCCCGCCAGGCGGCGGCCGCCGCCGTCAGCGCGACGAGGCCCAGCATCCCCCCGGCCACCACCACGTCCGTCCACACGGTGACCCCGAGGCCCGCGCTGCCGTACACCTGCGCCGTGTCGGCCAGCAGCGGCACGGCCAGCAGATGACCGGCCACCAGACCCACGACGGTGGCCGCCGCCGCGGGCAGCAGCGCCTGGGCCGCGTACGCCCGCACCACCTGCGCGGGGGTGCAGCCGACCGCCTTCAGCACACCGATCCGCCGCAGCCCCGTACCGACCGCGCCCGCCACCACACTGCCGACGACCAGCACCGACATGAACAGGCCCAGCACACCGAACGCCACCAGGAACGGCACGAACAGCGCGGTGTCCCGCGTCGCCTCCTTCTTGACGGCGAGCCAGGAGCGGACGCCCGCCAGGGACCCGGAGGGCAGCCCGGCCGTGACCGCCGCCCGGCCGCGCGCCACCTCGGCCGCGCCCCCTGCCCCGGCGAACCGGTACAGCATCTGCTCGTCGGCCGCCCGGCCCGTCGCGGTCAGCGCCGCCACCTGGGACGGAACCACCCACGCGTCGGCGCTGCGGCCCACCGAACGGGCCGTGCCCACCACCGTCAGCGTCGGGCTGCCGGGCAGCTCCGGGAACTCCAGCTCCAGACCGAGCCGTACGGGAGGACCGTCGCCGGCCGCCAGGACGATCTCGCCCGGCGCGCGCACCCAGCGGCCCCCGGTGAGGGCGAGCGCGTCGACCGGACCGTCCGGGTCCGCCCGCCCGACGACCGTCAGCGGGGGCAGGGTCATGCCCTCCAGGCTCGGGGCGGCGGACACCACCGGGAACGGGCCGGCCGCCGCCGCGACCCCGTCCGCCCGCGCGGTGTCCAGCAGTCGGGCCTCCGTGACCCTGCCCGCCGCGAACTGCGCAATGAGATGGGCCCCGTGCTGCCGCGCGAACGCCTGGTCGAAGGGTGCGTCCGACGCGACGAGCAGCGCCCCGCCCAGCACCGACGAGGTCACCGCCAGCAGCGTCGCCAGGCCGACCACCAGCGACTGCACGCGCCGCCGCGCCGCACCGGCCCGCACGAAACGACCGAGCGCGCTCATCGGACGGACTCCGAACGGGAGTCGACGTCCGAGGTGATCCGGCCGTCCGCGAGGCGGATCGTGCGACGGGTGCAGGCGCGGGCCAGGGCCTCGTCGTGGGTCACGACCAGGAGGGTCTGGCCCTCGTCGTTCAGCTCCTTCAGCAGCCGGCCGACCTCGTCCCCGGCCGCCGAGTCCAGCGCACCGGTCGGCTCGTCGGCCAGGAGCAGCGGCGGACGGTTCATCAGCGCCCGCGCCACCGCCACCCGCTGCCGCTCGCCGCCCGACAGCAGCGCCGGATGCGTCCCGGCGTGCCGGGCGATGCCCAGCGACTCCAGCAGGGTCCCGGCCCGGCGCTGGGCCTCGCGCCGGCCCAGGCCGGCCAGCCGGGCGGGCAGCACCACGTTCTCGGCGACCGTCAGATCGTCCAGCAGATGGAAGAACTGGAAGACCATGCCGATCGTCGCCCGCCGGTAGCGGGCCGCGCCCGCCTCGCCCAGCCGGTCCACCCGCACCCCCGCCACGGTGACGCCGCCCGCGTCGGGCCGGTCCAGTCCGGCGATCAGGTTCAGCAGCGTCGACTTCCCGCTGCCCGAGGGGCCGAGCACGGCGACGGCCTCGCCCGGCCGCACGGTCAGCGTGGCGTCGGACAGCGCCGGCGGCCCGCTGTCGTAACGGCGGACGACGTCCCGCAGTTCGATCAACGGGGCGGCGGGGGCAGGTGGTCGGTCCATGGGCGGCTCTCTCCTTCGGGGTTCCGGAACGGACGCCCCGACGCTAGGGACGGGGCACCGCGTCCCACGACGGCCTGGCGGGGTAAACCCCGTACCGCGCACGGCCCATGGCCCGCCGGGTCATCCTCCGGATGTAGTCGACGGATGTACCCGGACCGCACGGGTTGTCCGCGGGAGGGATGCAGGGCGGCCCGCGGGGCCGGAAGAATGGGCCGGGTGACGAAGCCGCTCGTGGGGGAGAGCCCGGGGATCGCTGAGGGCCTGCGCCGGATCGCCGCCGCCTTCGTCCGTCCCACCGGACCGGTGCCGCGGCCCGGACGCGCGAACCTGCTCTTCGACGCCCTGCTGGCCCTGGTGGTGTGCGCGAGCCTTGTGTCGTACGTCGTCCAGGACCTCGGAGGCGATCCGCCCCCCTATCTCGTGCCGGGCGCGGGGCCGGGACCCGTGCCGGTGCCGACGCCCGCGCGGGCACCGGTGGTGGTGCTGGCCGCCCTGGCCTCGCTGCCGCTGGCGCTGCGCCGCCGGTTCCCGCTGGCGGTGCTGTGGATCGTGCTGGCCGCGACCGCGCTCACCCCGGACGGTGCCACCCGGGCCACCTTCTACGGCTGTGTCATCGCGGCGTACTCCGCCGCCGCCTACAGCCCCTACCGGGTGGCGACCCTCGCGAGCCTGCCGCTCGCCCTGCCGCTGCTCGGGCGGGGCGTCGGCGACGTCCCGATGGGGAGCTTCTCCGGCGCGGACCCCACCGTGCCGCTCAAGTGGGCGCCGGTGCTGGTGGCGGTGCCGGTCGTGATCGCCGCCGTGGGGCTGCGGAGCTGGAAGCTGCGGGCCGCCGAGAGCGCCGCGCGGCTCGCCGCGGTGGAGCGGGAGCAGGCCGAGGCGCTGCGCCGGGCCGTCGACCACGAACGGGCCCGTATCGCACGGGAGTTGCACGACGTCGTCACCCACAACGTCAGCGTGATGGTCATCCAGGCCGGGGCCGCCCGCACGATCATGGAGTCCTCGCCGGACCGGGCGCGCGAGGCGCTGCTCGCGGTGGAGGCGGGCGGCCGGGCGGCGATGGGCGAACTCCGCCATGTGATGGGCCTGCTGACCCCGGACACCGCTTCGGCCGAGGGCGCGGAGAGTCTCGAACCGCAGCCGGGGCTCGGCCAGTTGGCGGGCCTGGTCGACCGGATGCGGGCGGCCGGGACACCGGTCGAGCTGGCCTTCCACGGTGAGGCCGGACGGTCCCTCGGCCCCGGGGTGGAGCTCGCCGCGTACCGCGTGGTGCAGGAGGCGCTCACCAACACGGTGAAGCACGCGAGCGGTGCCCGGGCCGCCGTGACGGTGACCCAGGAGCCCGGCACCCTATGCATCGAGGTCACCGACACCGGCGGCACACCGGGCCCGGCCGCCGGTACGGGCAACGGCCGGGGCCTCCTCGGCCTGCGCGAACGCCTCGCCGTCTACGGCGGCACCCTGCACACCGGCACCCGTCCCCTCGGCGGCTACCGCGTCCGGGCCCTCATCCCCCTGGAGCCCGCCTTTCCCCCGATGCCCGCCCTGCCGCCGGCCGGGCCCCCGATCCCCCTGGAGCAGCCGTGAACCCATCGCCGCGGGTCGTGGTCGTCGACGACCAGGCCCTGGTGCGCACCGGCTTCCGGCTCATCCTCGGCGCCGACGGCATCGACGTGGTCGCCGAGGCCGCCGACGGCGCCGAGGCCGTGGACGCGGTCCGGCGCACCCGGCCCGACGTGGTGCTGATGGACATCCGGATGCCGGGCACGGACGGCCTGGAGGCCACCCGCCGGATCCTCGCCGGCGCCCCGGACGCGCTCGCGCCCGACGCGCCCCGCGTGGTCATGCTCACCACCTTCGACCTCGACCACTACGTCTACGCGGCCCTGTCCGCCGGAGCCAGCGGCTTCCTGCTGAAGGACGTCACGCCCGAACACCTCACCGCCGCCGTCCGCACGGTCCGCGCGGGCGACGCGCTGCTCGCCCCCGCCATCACCCGCCGGCTCGTCGAACGCTTCGCCCGCACCGGCGCCGAGACCGCCGCCCTCCACCGCGACCTGGCCGCGCTGACGCCCCGTGAGCTCGACGTCCTGCGGCTCCTCGCCCGGGGCCTGAGCAACGCGGAACTCGCCGAGCGGCTCCATCTCTCCGAGGCGACCGTCAAGACGCATGTCTCCCGGGTCCTCACCAAGCTGGGGCTGCGCGACCGGGCCCAGGCGGTGGTGGTGGCGTACGAGACGGGGCTGGTCAGCCCGCGGACGGGGGAGGGGTGACGGGGGCCGCGTAGGGCGTGAAGCGGGCCGGGGCGTGGTCGATCGGCAGGTCGGGGCGCCAGGCCGTCAGGGACTGGGCGCTGCACTCGAACAGGGACGGCGGCAGCCGGTCCAGCGGATACCAGCGCCAGTCGCCGACGCTCTCGCCCGGCTGGTCGGCCGCGTCACCCGTCCACCGCTCGACGACGGCGCCGACCGTCATCCGCACCACGCCGCCGACCCGGTCCAGGCTGGTGCCGAGGAGCCTTACGTCCGCCGGGTCCGCGCGCAGCCCGGTCTCCTCGCGCAGCTCCCGCACGACCGTCTCCTCCAGGGACTCCCCGGGCTCCACCGTGCCGCCGGGCAGCTCCCAGGTGCCCCGGCGGTGGCGGCCGAGGAGCAGTCCTTGGGGGCCGTACAGGATGGCGCCCACGCCGAGGGCCGCGTGGGCGACGGGCGGGTGCGCGGTGCGGGGGCGGGCGGCGATCCGCGACGGGCGGCGGGCCCGGAGGACGCGGTAGGAGGCCCGGTTGACGGCCGGGTCGGGCGCGGTGACCGTCTCCACCCGTTCGACGCGCAGACCGTGACCGGTGAGCAGGTCCTCCCAGACGTCGGTGCCGAGCACCCACATCCGGACCGTCGCCTCGCCGCCGCCCGCGAACCGCAGCACCTCGGGACGGGGGGCGAACTCCGAACCGGGCTTCTCCCCGGCGGAGTCGGTGTGCAGCACGCTGAAACACAGCGTCCCGCCGGGCTTCAGGGCGGTCGCCAGCGGGGGCAGCAGCCGGCGGGGATCGACGTACGGCACGGCGTTGACGGCGTAGATCACGTCGTACGGCTCGCAGTCCCGCAGATGGGCGACGGCGTCCGCGTGGACCAGGCGCAGACCGGGCAGGGAGCCGTACCGGGCGCGGGCCCGTTCGATCTGGCCCGGCGCCGAGTCCACCGCGTCCACCTGCGTGCCGTACGCGCGCACCAGCCGGGCGGCGTGCCGGCCCGTGCCGCAGCCGAGATCCAGCACGCGCCGCCCGGTCAGCTCCCCGAGGAACGTCTCGTCCGGTCCGGCGCCGGGGAACCCCCAGTCGATCCGCTCCGCCTCCGGCAGGACGGTGCCGCGCCGCAGATGGTGGACCGCGTACGCCTGCCAGGCCGCGGCGTTGACGGACTCGGGTCCGGTGGGCGGGACGGGCTCGGGCATCGGCGGGCCTCCAGGGGGTGACGGTCGGCGGACCTGGCGATTCTTACCGGGCCGGCGGACCGGCAATCACGTGCGCTGTGGGGTCGGTGCCCGTGCACGCAGGGACACGCGCGCCGCCCCCGGCGGCTCTAGCGTCGGGGTGCGGCGGGCCGGGCGGTCGGACGTGCGGCCGTACGCGCGAAGGCGTGGGCACAGGAAGGGCAGGGGCATGGACGAGCAGGTGGACGTGGTCGTCGTGGGCCTGGGGCCGGGCGGCGAGCATGTCGCGGGCACCCTGGCCGAGGCGGGTCTGGACGTCGTGGGCGTCGAGGCGGAGCTGGTGGGCGGGGAGTGCCCGTACTGGGGCTGTGTGCCCAGCAAGATGATGATCCGGGCCGCGAACCTGGTCGCCGAGGTGTGCCGGACGCCCGCGGCGGCGGGCCCGGCGAGCGTGACGCCCGAGTGGTCGAGGGTCGCCGACCGCATCCGGCGCGAGGCCACCGACGACTGGAACGACCAGGTGGCGGCCGAGCGGCTGGAGGGCAAGGGCGGACGATTGGTCCGGGGCACCGGACGCCTCGCCGGGGAGCGCCGGGTGACCGTCGGGGACCGCGCCTTCGAGGCCCGCCGGGGGGTCGTGCTCGCCACCGGCGGCCGCCCCCGGATCCCCTCGGTGCCGGGGCTGGCCGGGACCCCGTACTGGACCAACCGGGACGCGATGGCCGCCAAGGAGCTGCCCGCCTCGCTGATCGTGCTCGGCGGGGGCGCGGTGGGTGTCGAAGTGGCCCAGGTCTTCGCCCGGTTCGGCTGCCGGGTCACGGTGCTGGAGGGGCAGGAGCGGCTGCTCGCGCACGAGGAGCCGGAGGCGGGAGAGCTGGCGGCGAAGGCGCTGCGGGCGGACGGCGTGACGGTCCTGACCAGGGTGAGGGCCCGTCAGATCACGTACGGCGAGGCCGGTTTCGGCGTACAGGCCGCGGACGAGGCGCTGTCCGCCGAGCGCCTGCTGGTGGCGGCCGGCCGGTACAGCGATCTCGCCGGCCTCGGCGTGGAGACGGTCGGGCTCGACCCCGCGGCCGCGGCGGTCCCTACGGACGGACGGATGCGGGCGGCGGACGGCCTCTGGGCGGTCGGCGACCTCACCGGACGCGGGTCCTTCACCCATGTCTCCATGTACCAGGCGCAGATCGCCGTCCGTGACATCCTCGGCGAGCCGGGCCCCGAGGCCGACTACCGCGCCCTGCCCCGGGTCACCTTCACCGACCCCGAGATCGCGGCCGTGGGCCTCACCGAGCGGCAGGCCCGTGAGCGGGGTCTGCGGGTGCGGACGTCGTCGGTCCCGCTCTCCGCCTCGACCCGCGGCTGGATCCACGGACCGGGCGGCGAGGGCTTCCTCAAGCTGGTCGAGGACGCCGACCGGGGCGTCCTGGTCGGCGCGACCTCGGCCGGCCCCGCGGGCGGTGAGCTGCTGTACGGCCTGAACGTCGCCGTGCACGCGGAGGTCCCGGTGGAGCGGCTGCGGCACATGATCTACACGTATCCGACGTTCCACCGCGCGGTGGAACCGGCGCTCGCGGCGCTGCGCTGACCGGACGGGGGCCGGCGCACGGGGTCAGCGCACGGGGTGCTTGCTGAGGATGGACACCCGGTTGAAGGCGTTGATGGTGACGGCGACCCAGACGACCGCGGAGATCTGGTCGTCGGTGAGCACCTCCCGGGCCTCGGCGTACGCGGCCTCCTGGGCGCCGGCGTCGGCGGGGTGGGTGGTCGCCTCGGCGAGCGCCAGGGCCGCGCGCTCCGGCGGGGAGAACAGCTCGGTGTCCCGCCAGGCGGCGAGCACACCGAGCCGCCGGGTCTCGACGCCGGCCCGCTCCGCCGCCCTGGTGTGCACGTCCAGGCAGAACGCGCAGCCGTTGAGCTGCGAGACCCGCAGGTTGACGAGCTCCACGAGGGCCCGTTCCAGGCCCGCCTCGGCGGCGGTCGCCCGTACGGCCTCGGAGGTCTGCACCAGCGCGTGATAGGCCTTGGGGCTCTGCTTGTCTATGAAGATCCGACCGGTCATAGTTGAATATCTAACCATTCATGAAGGGGGCCCAGTGGTGAGCGAGCCGAGCAAGGTGGAGGTTCTCACGCCGCGGGACGTGCCCCTGGGCGGACCCCGGGCCATGACCGTCCGCCGTACGCTCCCGCAGCGGCAGCGCAGCCTGATCGGCGCCTGGTGCTTCGCCGACCACTACGGCCCCGACGACGTCACCGCGACCGGCGGCATGGACGTCGCCCCGCATCCGCACACCGGACTCCAGACCGTCAGCTGGCTGTTCAGCGGCGAGATCGAACACCGCGACAGCCTCGGCAGCCATGCCTTCGTCCGCCCCGGCGAGCTCAACCTCATGACCGGCGGGCACGGCATCGCCCACACCGAGGTCTCCACCCCGCGCACCACGGTCCTGCACGGCGTCCAGCTCTGGGTGGCCCTCCCCGACGCCCACCGTGACGCCCCGCGCGACTTCCAGCACCACGAACCGGAGCCGGTCCACCTCCCCGGCGCCACCCTGCGGGTCTTCCTCGGCACCCTCGCCGGCGCGACCTCACCGGTCCGCACCTTCACGCCCCTCCTCGGCGCCGAGCTCCTCCTCGACCCGGGAGCGGACCTCACCCTCCCCGTCGACCCCGCCTTCGAACACGGCCTCCTCGTCGACACGGGCGCGGTCCGCTTCCACGGCACCCCCCTGAAGCCCGCCGAACTGGGCTGCGCCGACCCCGGCCCCGACCACCTCACCCTCACCAACGACTCGGACACGGCCCCGGCCCGCGTGGTCCTCCTGGGCGGCCCGCCGTTCGACGAGGAGATCATCATGTGGTGGAACTTCGTCTGCCGCACCCACGACGAGGTCGTCCGGGCCCGCGCCGACTGGATGGCCGAGCTGGGCGGGCCCCGCTTCGGTGAGGTGCAGGGCTACGACGGGGCACCGCTGCCCGCGCCCGAACTGCCCACGGTCGCGCTGAAGCCGCGGCGCAGGGCCGGCTGATCCGCCGCCGAGCCCGACCGCCGTGGCCGGGCCCGACGGGGTCGGTCAGCGCAGGGACGGCTCGGGGGAGGACTCCGGGCGGGGGATCCGGCGGGTGAGCCGGTCGCCCTCCACGTCCAGGTCGGGCAGGAGGCGGTCCAGCCAGGAAGGGAGCCACCAGGCCTTCTCCCGGGCGAGGGCCATGGTGGCCGGGATGAACGTCATACGGATGACGAAGGCGTCCAGCAGGATTCCCGCGGCCAGGGCGAAACCGGCCTGCTTGATCATGGGCTGGGCGTTGAAGACGAACCCGGCGAACACGGAGACCATGATGGTCGCGGCCGCCAGGACGACCGAGCTCGCCCGGGCGAAGCCGGTGACCGTGGCGTCGCGGGCGCCCGCGCCGTGGACATGGGCCTCGCGCATCGAGCTGACCAGGAACATCTGGTAGTCCATGGCGAGCCCGTACAGGACGCCGGTGATGATGACGGGCAGGAGGCTCACCACCGGCGCGGTGGCGTCGAGCCCGATCAGGCCCTGGAGCCAGCCCCACTGGAAGACGGCGGTGGTCAGGCCGAAGGTGGCGGCGATGCTGAGCAGGAAGCCGAGGGTGGCCGTCACGGGGACCAGCAGGGAACGGAAGACCAGGAGCAGGATGATCAGCGACAGCCCGAGCACGGTCGCCAGGTAGACGGGCAGGGCGTCGGCGAGCCGGTCCGAGACGTCGATCGCGAGCGCGGTGAAGCCGGTGACGCCGATGACCGCGCCCCGGGCCTCGCCGATCCGCGCGCTCCGCTCCCGTACGGCCGTGACCAGGTCCTTGGTCACGTCGTCGTTCGGGCCGCCCGCGGGGACGAGACTCAGGACCGCCGTGGTGCCCGCGCCGTTCGTCCCGGCCAGCGAGACCGAGGTGACGCCGTCGATCTCCCGGAGGTCCGAGGTCACCGCGGCGAGGGTGGCGGGGGCGAGGGGCGCACCGCTCGTGGCGGAGTCGACGGCGACCAGGAGGGGACCGTTGTAGCCGGGGCCGTACGCGTCGCCGACCAGCTCATAGCCACGGCGTTGCCCGGTGTCGGGGTTGTAGCTGGCGCCCGAGGGCAGGCCCAGTCGCATGTCGGCGGCGGGCACGGCGAGGATCACCGGGACCAGGACCGAGGCGGCGAGGGCGGCGTACCGGTGGCGGACCAGGCGGGTCCCCCAGCGGACGGCGCGGGCAGGGGTGGGGGCGGATTCCCGCCGCTGTGCCCGGCTCCGGGTCCGGGCGGGACAGATGCGTTCCCCGACCAGACCCAGCAGGGCCGGCAGCAGGGTCAGGGAGAGCAGGACGGCGACCACGATCGTGGCGGCGGCGACCAGCGCCATGGTGGAGAGCAGGGTGATCCTGATGACCAGCAGGCCGGCCAGGGCGATGACGACGGTGCCGCCGGCGAAGAACACCGCGCTGCCGGCGGTGCCGACGGCGCGGCCGGTCGCCTCGTGCGCGTCCAGTCCGTCGTCCAGGATCATCCGGCGCTCCCGGTTGACGATGAACAGCGCGTAGTCGATGCCGACGGCCAGTCCCAGCATCAGCGCCAGCACCGCGGCGAGGGAGTGGATCTCGAAGACGGTGGACAGGGTGAAGGCACCGCCGACCCCGACCGTCACCCCGGTCAGGGCGATGACCAGCGGCAGGCCGGCCGCCACGGCCGACCCCAGCGTGATCAGCAGGACCACGGCCGCCACGGACACGCCGACGATCTCCCCGACGCCGACGATCTCGGGGACCTCCATCATCGCCGCCGACGGCAGGACCTCCAGGCCACCGTGCGCGGCTCGCCGCTCGGCCGCCCGGACGGTGCTGTCGATCGTCCCGGAGGGAAGCTCGAAGGTCTGCTCGTCGAACTGGAACTGCATCAGCGCGGTCGAGCCGTCGGCGGAGACGATCACTCCCGGCACCGGCAGGCCGTCCGCCTGCAACGGCACGGGTGCCCGGCCGGACTCGGGGCGGCCCGCGGCGCCCGCCACCGCCGCCTGGGCGCGCAGCAGCGCACTGTGCTCGCCCTTGGCCACCTCCCGGGCCAGGACCTCGCGCGCGTCGACGACGTGGTCGTGGCGGTAGACGGCGTCCACGGCCGCGAGCAGGGCGGAGCGGACCTTCTCGTCGCCGATCCGGGTGCCGTCAGGGGCCCGGAAGAGCAGCATGCCCTGGCCTCCGGACGCCTCGGGGAGGGACCGGGCCAGATCGTCGATCACCTTCTGGGACGGGGTGCCGTCGATCCGCACCTCGTTGCTGAGCCGGACGGGCTGGACGACCAGCAGCGCCACGACGGACGCCACCACCGCCAGCCAGCCTCCGACGACGTACCAGGGTTTGCCGTAGGCGAACCTTCCCAGCCGGTACAGCAGAACGGACACAGAGCTCTCCCCGGTGCACTAAGTGAGGGTGTTCTATCAAAACGATAGGACACTATCAATGCGGTAGGGTGCTATCGACGAAGAGGGCAGAGGAGAGTCACGGATGGCGAGCACGAGGGACCGCGCCGCCCGGCGCAGGGTCGACGCCCGGTCGAGCGTGGAGCGGATCATCGTCGCGGGACGGACCGTGCTGGGCGAGGGCGAGGCGTCCCTGGAGCGGATCGCGGCGGAGGCCGGGGTGGGCATCGCCACGCTCTACCGGCACTTCCCCAACCGGGAGGCCGTCGTCCGGGCCGTCCTGGAGGACATCCTGGAGACCGATCTGCTCCCGCTCGTCGAGCGGGCCGCCGAAGCCGACCACACGCGGCAGGCGCTCCAGGACATCGCCACCCGGCTGCTCGACCTCATCACCGAGGAACGGGGGCTGGTCACCTTCGCCGGCAACTTCGCCGACGTCGCCGTGGACGTCCTCCAGCGGTTCAGCGCCTCCCTCCGACCGCTCCTGGCGCGCGCCCAGGAGGCCGGTGAGATCCGCTCCGACCTCACCGCCGAGGACATCCCCCACTTTCTCGTCATGGCGGTCGCCGGGCTCGCGCTCCCCGGCACCACCCCGTCGCTGCGCGCCCGGTACATCGCCCTGCTCTTCGACTCGCTCAACCCGGCCGACGCGACCGCCCTGCCGCCGCTGAGCTCGGAGGAGGGCGACCTGCGCACCGCGATCGGCAACGTCACCCGCGCCTGACGCGGGGGCCGCGGGCCGCTCGACGCGTGGGTCCCGTGCGCACGTCGACGCGCGGCGCGCGGCGCCGGACCGAGCGGCGACGGCCGCGGTCGCGGTCACGGCCGGGTCCTGGGGCACGGGGTCTGGGGCCCGAGGCCCGGGGTCTGGGGCCCGGGTTCCCGCGGCGTCGGTGGTCCTCCGGACGACCGGTCGCCCGCGCGGGCGACCGGGGCGGGTGCCGTGGACTCCTGGCGCATCCGGGGTGGACATCCGGCCCGGGCATCGGGGGCGGGCCGGATGTCCACCCCGGATCATCGGCGGCGCCGTCGCGAGCGGTCCGCGTGTGGCCCGTGGCGCCGGGCGTCGGCTCAGATGCCGGACGCGGCCCCGCGTTCCGCCGCCTCCACGATGTTGGTGAGCAGCATGGCGCGGGTCATCGGGCCCACGCCGCCGACCGGGCGGGTGAGGGTGCCGGCCACCCGGTCGACGTCGGGGTGCACATCGCCGAGGATGCCCTCCACGGTCCGGGTGAGCCCGACGGAGAGCACCGTCGCGCCGGGCTTGATCCAGTCCGGCCGGACCAGATGCGCCACCCCCGCCGCGGCGACGACCACGTCCGCCTCACGGGTGTGCGCGGCCACGTCACGGGTCGCCTCGTGGCAGAGGGTCACGGTGGCGTGTTCCGTACGCCGGGTGAGCATCAGCCCGAGCGGCCGGCCCACCGTCACGCCACAGCCGATCACACAGAACTGGGCACCGGTGATGGGGACCTGATGCCGCCGCAGCAGGTCCAGGATGCCCCGGGGCGTGCACGGCAGGGGCGCGGGGACGCCCAGGACGAGGCGGCCGAGGTTCGTGGGGTGGAGACCGTCGGCGTCCTTGTCGGGGTCGACCAGCTCCAGCACGGCGTGCATGTCGAGCGCGCCGGGCAGGGGCAGCTGCACGATGAAACCCGTGCACGCCGGATCGGCGTTGAGCCGCAGGACGGCGGCCTCGACGTCGGCCTGCGTGGCGGAGGCCGGCAGGTCGACCCGCAGCGAGGCGATGCCGACCTCGGAGCAGTCCCGGTGCTTGCCGCCCACGTAGGAGTGGCTGGCGGGGTCGTCGCCGACGAGGATCGTGCCGAGTCCGGGGACGATGCCGCGGTCCCGCAGGGCGGCGACGCGGCCGGCGAGTTCACGCTTGATGTCCGCGGCGGCTGCGGAGCCGGAGAGTACGGTCGCGGTGGACATGGTCGACGCCTTCCGTGTCAGCTGAAGATGACCGTGCGGTTGCCGTGCAGCAGGATGCGGTTCTGGCAGTGCCAGTTGACCGCCCGGGCGAGGGCGGTGCGTTCGGCGTCCCGGCCGACGAGGACGAGCTGGTCCGCGGAGAGCCGGTGGTCGACCCGGATCACCTCCTGTTCGATGATGGGTCCTTCGTCCAGGTCGGCCGTGACGTAGTGGGCCGTGGCGCCGACGTGCTTCACACCGCGCCGGTATGCCTGGTGGTAGGGCTTGGCGCCCACGAAGCTCGGCAGGAACGAGTGGTGGATGTTGATCGCCCGGCCTTCGAGGGCCTTGCACAGGTCGTCCGAGAGGATCTGCATGTAGCGGGCCAGCACCACCAGGTCGATGGCGTGGGTGTCC
>NZ_JBEXXK010000050.1:83994-94502 GCF_040630405.1 Streptomyces sp. NPDC005811 | reverse complement strand
TGAGGGGTGAAGCGGTGGGGGTGGAGGGGGGTGAGGGGCGGAGCGGAGGGGCGGAGCGGAGGGGTGAAGCGGTGGGGGTGGAGGGGGGTGAGGGGCGGAGCGGAGGGGCGGAGCGGAGGGGTGAAGCGGTGGGGGTGGAGGGGGCGAGGAAGAGGCGGGGGTGGGGAGAAGCGGAGGGGGCGAGGGGCGGAGCGGAGGGGGAGGGTCGAGGAACGGGTGGAGGGGCGAGGAGGGGGCGGGGAGGTGAGGAGGGGGCGGAGCGGGCGAGGAAGGGGCGGGGAGGCCAGGGATGGCCGGCGGGAGCGAAGGGGGGGAGGGGTTGGAGGGGCCGAGGAAGGGGAGGCGGGAGGAGGTGAAGGAGGGGCCGAAGAGGTGAGGGGCGAGGAAGGGGTGGGGGCAGAGGGGGTGAGGGGTGTGGGAAGGGTCGGGCGGGGGGGCAGATGGGGGTGGAGAGGGGGGTGAGGGTGTGGATCGGGGCGGGGTTGGTGGGGATCGGGGGCTGGGCGGAGCCCGGTCCCGAGGGGCGCGGGGAACTGCGCGAACGGTCCCCTGCGAGCCGCACTCGACGACGGCCGGAGACCGAACGGCGCTCGGTGGGTGACCACTTGTCCGGGCGAGGCGGGCGGGTGGGTGGGCAGGGTCAGGCCCAACCGCCTTGGCGCCGCCGCGTCCTGCGCAACAGCCAGAAGAAGAACGGGCTCCCGAGCAGCGCCGTCAGCACCCCCAACGGCAACTCCGCAGGCGCCGCGACCGTACGCGCCACGAGATCCGCCCCCAACAGCACCAACGCCCCCAGCAGCGCACTCCCCGGCACCAGGAACCGGTGCCCGGGCCCCGCCGCCATCCGCAGCAGATGCGGCACCACCAGCCCCACGAACCCGATGATCCCGGACACGCTCACCGCCGCCGCCGTCAGTAGCGCGACGACCAGGATCAGCACCACCCGCAACCGCTCCACCTCCACCCCCAGATGCCGGGCCGGCCGTTCCCCGAGCGCGAGCAGGTCCAGCCGGCGGGCGAAGAAGGGCGCGGCCCCCAGCCCCAGCACCGCGCACGGCAGCACCGCGACCACCTTCGGCCATGTCGCCTGCGACAGCGACCCCAGCTGCCAGAAGGTGATCTGCTGGATCGCCGCCGCGTCGGCGAAGAACAGGAACAGCCCGATCAGCGCCCCCGTGAACGCGTTCACCGCGATCCCGGTGAGGATCAGCGTCACCACCTCGGTACGGCCCCCGGACCGCGCCATGGCGTACACGACCAGCACGGTCCCGAGCCCGGCGAGGAACGCGAACGCCGACACGGTCCACGTCCCCAGCACGTTCACCCCGAACGCGATCGCCCCCACCGCCCCGACCGCCGCCCCGGAGGAGATCCCGATGACCCCCGGCTCGGCGAGCGGATTGCCGAACACGCCCTGCATCAGCGCCCCGGCGCACCCGAGCGAGGCCCCGACGAGCAGCGCCAGCACAATCCTCGGGAACCGCACGTTCCACAGCACGGACTCCGCGACCCGGTCCAGTTCCCGTCCTCCGAGCCCGAGCCGGTGCTGCACGGAGGCGAGCACGTCCTCGACCGGGATCGCATAGGCCCCGAGCGCTCCGGCCACCGGCACGAGCACGAGCAGCGCCACCACCAGTCCGAGGGTGAGCGGCCACGTGACCCCGCGCCTCCGCCGTACGGCCCCCTCAGCCGCCTCCGCGCCCGCCTCCCCGCCCGCTCTCTCGTCCGCCGGGTCATCCACTTCCGCGTCCAGGACAGTCATGAGTGAATCTTAGGTTAGCCTTACCTATCTAAGTCACCCCGTCCGTGCGGTGTTTCAATTCCGGAGTGACTGATTACGACGTGCTCCGCGTCTTCTGCGCGCCGAACGGCGGCTACGGCAACGAACTGGGCGTGGTCCGCGAAGGCTCGGTGCTGCCGGACCGGGAGGACCGCCAGGCCCTGGCGGCGAAACTCGCCTTCAGCGAGACGGTGTTCGTCGACGATCCCGAGCGCGGGGTCATCGACATCTACACCCCCACCTCCCGCCTGCCCTTCGCCGGCTACCCCTGCGTCGGAGCCGCCTGGCTGCTCGACGTCCCCGAACTGGTCACCCCGGCCGGGGTCGTCGGCGCCCGCCTGGACGGGGAGTTCAGCTGGATCGAGGCGCGCGCCGAGTGGGCCCCGCCGCGCACGTTCCGTCAGTACGCGAGCGCCGCCGAGGTCGACGACCTGAGCGTGCCGTCGCCCGGCGAGTGGGTCTACGCCTGGGCCTGGGAGGACGAGCCCGCCGGCCGGATCCGCGCCCGCGGCTTCCCCGGCCGCGGCGACGGCATCGAGGAGGACGAGGCGACCGGAGCCGCCGCGCTCCTGCTCACCGAGCGGCTGGGCCGCGCCCTGAACATCACCCAGGGTGCGGGATCCCAGATCCTCACCGCCCCGCAGCCGTACGGCTGGGTGGAGATCGGCGGCCGGGTCCGTCTGGAGGGCGCCGAGCGCTGATCGCCGGGGGCGGGCGCCGGACGATACATCCGGCGCCCGGCGTCCGTGGTGTTCCGGGCGGCCGTACGGGTGGTCCCGCGTGTGCGCCGGGAGGCGAACGGTTACCTCTGGCGTGACCACTCCGCCTCCGTGAGAGGAGCATCATGCGTATCCGATCAGTTCTGGCCGCCACCGTCCTGGGGATCGCCCTGGCCGCCGCCGGCGCGACGAGCGCCACCGCCGACGAGGGGCCGCGCCACGGCGGCCACCACGGCTCGGAAGCCCGCTACGGCGATGACCACGAGCCCGTGTGCAGCCCGTACGTCGGCAAGATCGACACGGTCTCCAGCGACATCTTCTGGGGTGGCGCGTACTGCGGCTGGTTCTGACCGGACCGGACCGCGCGACGGACGTGGGCCCCTCCCGCCGCGGGAAGGGGCCCACCGCCGTCTCCCGCCGCCGTCTCAGGCCGCTCAGGCCGAGAGCGGGAACTCCTCGCCCAGCGCCCGGAACACGGCCGTGTTGAGCGCGAAGGCCCGCTTGCACTCGGCGACGATCCGCTGCTTCTCCAGGTCGTCCGCCCGCACCGCGTCGAGCAGTTCCCGGTAGTCCCGCTTGAAGGCCGCCGGGTTGCCGATCTCCTCGAACACGTAGAAGCGGACGCCGTCACCCTTCTTCTCGAAGCCCCAGGCCCTCTCGGCCCGGTCGCGGATGATCTGGCCGCCGGAGAGGTCGCCGAGGTAGCGCGTGTAGTGGTGGGCGACGTACCCGGCCGGCCAGTCCTCGGCGCAGGCGCGCACCCGGTCCGCGTACGCCCGCGTCGCCGGCAGGGCCGACAGCCCCGCCCGCCAGTGCGCTCCCCGGAGGTGGGCCAGGTCCCGCTCCAGCGCGGCCAGCCGGAACAGCTCGGGCCGCACGAACGGTCCCGCCACCGGGTCCGACGCCAGCCGCTCGGTACCGGTCTCCAGGGCCTCGTAGACGAACCAGAGCTGCTCGGTGTAGCGCGCGTACGCCTGTACGCCGAGCCGGCCGCCCAGCAGGTCGCTCATGAACGTCGAGGTCTCGGCCTCCGTGTGCTGCTCGTGGGAGGCGGTGCGGATGACGGTCGAGAAGGAGTCCATGCCGCTCATCCTCTAAGGTAAGGCTTACCTAAGTCAATGGCTTTTGCCGACACCTTGTCGGTAAAAGCGTACAAGGAAAAGGCCCGCTCCGGCCGGGGGAGCGGGCCTTTCGATCGATCGCTGCCGGGCGCTACGGCAGCGTGAGGATCTCCGCGCCGGTCTCCGTCACGACCAGCGTGTGCTCGAACTGGGCGGTGCGCCGGCGGTCCTTGGTGACCACGGTCCAGCCGTCGTCCCACATGTCGTAGTCGTGCGTCCCCAGCGTCAGCATCGGCTCGATCGTGAAGGTCATCCCCGGCTGCATCACGGTCGTCGCGTGCGGGCTGTCGTAGTGCGGGATGATCAGGCCCGAGTGGAACGAGGAGTTGATCCCGTGGCCGGTGAAGTCCCGGACCACGCCGTACCCGAACCGCTTGGCGTACGACTCGATGACCCGCCCGATGATGTTGATCTGGCGCCCCGGCCGGACCGCCTTGATCGCCCGGTTCAGCGACTCCCGGGTCCGCTCCACCAGCAGCCGGCTCTCCTCGTCGACGTCCCCGACCAGGTAGGTCGCGTTGTTGTCGCCGTGCACCCCGCCGATGTACGCCGTCACGTCGAGGTTGACGATGTCGCCGTCGCGCAGCACCGTCGAGTCCGGGATGCCGTGGCAGATCACCTCGTTGACGCTGGTGCACAGCGACTTGGGGAAGCCGCGGTAGCCGAGCGTGGAGGGGTAGGCGCCGTGGTCGCACATGTAGGCGTGCGCGACCCGGTCCAGCTCGTCGGTGGTCACCCCCGGCGCGATCAGCTTGGCGGCCTCCTCCATCGCCCGCGCGGCGATCCGCCCGGCGACCCGCATCGCCTCGACGGTCTCGGGGGTCTGCACCTCACCGCCGGTGTACGGCTTCGGCGCGGGCTTGCCGACGTACTCGGGACGGCGGATGTTTCCGGGCACGGAACGGGTGGGGGAGAGTTCCCCGGGCACGAGCAGCGACTGGCCAGACATGCCCGCGAGTCTATCGAGCGGCCACGGGGGAACATGTGGGTGGCGAGAGGAGCCGGTCATGCCCCTGTTCAAACGGCGCGTCACGGGAAAGCCGGGCGAGTGGTACTACTGCCTGGAGCACAAGAAGGTCGAGGAGGGCCCGGACTGCCCCGGCAAGGACCGCTTCGGCCCGTACGCCTCCCGCCAGGAGGCCGAACACGCCATGGAGAGCGCCCGCGAACGCAACCTCCAGTGGGAGAACGACCCGCGCTGGCACGACGCGCCGAAGAGCGAGGCGGGTGAGGCGGGTGAGGACTAGCCGCCGGTGACCGGTGCGGGTGCCTGGGCCGCGCGCCGCTCGCGTTCGCGGGCCGCGTGGTCGTCGGTCCGTACGTCGTAACGCATCAGCGCCGGCAGGCACAGGGCCAGCAGTCCCACCGCGCCGGCGCACAGCGCTCCGCCCGACCACACGGACGTCCGCACCCCCAGCCAGGCCGCGACACCGCCGCTGCGGACCTGGCCCACCGTCGGTCCCACCGAGTACGACAGCAGCTCGATCCCGGCGAGCCGCCCGCGCAGCTCGTCCGGGATCGTCTGGTTCCACATCGCGCCCCGGAAGATCCCGCTGACCATGTCGCACCCGCCCGCGAGGGTCAGACAGAGCAGCACCAGCCAGACGTTGCCGACGAGCCCGGCGCCCGCGATCGCCACGCCCCACAGCGCGGCCGCGACCACGACCGCCCGGCCGTGCCGGTGCACCCGGGAGGTCCAGCCGCTCGTCAGGCTCACCAGCATCGCCCCGGCCGGCACGGACGCGTACATCAGGCCCAGCGACCACTCGGCGTCCAGTTCGTCGGCGAGGAACGGCAGCACGGCGAGCGGCATGGCCAGGAACATCGCGGCGAGGTCCACGGCGTACGTCCCGAGGAGTTCCTTCCGTCCCCAGGCGTACCGGGCGCCCTCGGCGATCGCCTGCCAGGACGGCTTCGCCGCCATGGGGGTGCCCCCGCTCGAGCGGAGCCGAGAGTGGGGGAGGGCGGCGGGGGAGGCGGCGATGCCGACGGTCAGGGCGAGCGAGACGGCGAAGGTGAGCGCGTCGGCGGCGTAGGCCCAGCCGAGGCCCGCGTACGCCACGACGATCCCCGCGACCGCCGGGCCGGCGACCCCGCCGACCGTCCAGCGCAGCGAGTTCAGCGCGGTGGCCGCGGGCAGATGCTCATGGGCGACGATGCGCGGCCACAGCGAGTCCAGCGCGGGCCGCTGCACGGAGAACAGCACGGCGGAGAGCCCCGCGACGAGGTACAGCGGCCATACGGCGGGCTCCGGCAGCAACGCGTTCACCAGGAGGGCGGCACTGAGCAGGCCCTGCCCGGCCTCCGTCCACAGGATCAGGGTCCGCTTGTCGAGGGCGTCGGCGAGCGCGCCGCCGTACAGCCCGAACACCACGAGCGGCACCAGCTCCACGGCCCCGATCGCCCCCACCGCCGCCGCGGACCCCGTCAGCTCCTTCAACTGCACCGGCAGCGCGACGAACGTCAGGAAACTCCCGAAGCTCGAGATCAGCCCCGAGACCCACAGCCGCCGGAAGTCACGGGAGGCCCGCCAGGGGGCGAGATCGGGAAGCAGCGCGCGCAGGGAGTCGATGACCACGAGGGGCCATGCTCGGCGGCCCGGGGGAGGAGGGCAACGGGTTTTCCCACCCGCCGCACCTTCCCGGCCGCACAAGCCACCCACCTCCCGCGCCCGGCCGTCTGCCGCGCCGGCCCCCGGGCTGGGCCGCCCCCAGTCGGTTCTGCCGGAGGCAGTGTTCCCACCGAGACGGGGGGTGGGTGGGCAAGTCACCAGGACGGAGGGGGCGGGGCTGTCAGGGACTCCGCCAGTCGTGCGAGGCGGTCGCGGAAGCCCCGCCGCACTCGCGCCGAGCGCCCGCTCTCGCCCGCCGCCGCGCTGACCAGGTGCTGCACGGTGTCCAGGTCCAGCTCCGAGCCGTCCGGCACGGTCAGCGTCTCGTGGGACAGCGCCGTCAGCTCACCTTCGCCCGGACCGAGGGACAGCACGGTCAGCCCGCAGCGCCGCGCGTCCGCCACCCGTTCCAGCAGCGCCGGATCACCCTCCGGCGACGCCACCAGCAGCGTCTCGCCCCGCCGCGCCGCCTCGATCCGCCCGAGGCCCACCGCGAGATGCGCGGGATCGCCGGGACGCGCGTGATGCCGTACGAGAGTCGGTGCCAGTTCCGGCGTACCGGACCACGCGGCCTCGTCCACCAGATGCGCCGCGAGATGCCAGGGCTCGTACCCCGCCGTCCCCACCAGCAGCAGCCCGCCCCCGTGCGAGACCACCGATCCGCGCAGCACCGCGCCGAACCTCCGCGTGGCCCCCAGCCACTCCGTCCCGGCGAGCACCTCGCGCAGCAGCGCGACCCGTACGGCGTCCATGCGCCCGCATCCTGCCCCAGCCGCCCCGCCCCCGCCCCCGCTTCGCCCCCGATTCACCCGACACGGCGAAGCGGCCGTCACCGCCCCACGTAAAGTCGGCCCATGACCTCTACCGACAGCGCACAGAACGCCCCCGCGAAGGCCCCCGCCAAGGACCCGTGGGACCTCCCCGACGTCTCCGGACTGGTCGTCGGCGTGCTCGGCGGCACCGGCCCGCAGGGCAAGGGTCTCGCCTACCGGCTCGCCAAGGCCGGCCAGAAGGTGATCATCGGCTCGCGCGCCGCCGACCGCGCGCAGAGCGCCGCCGAGGAGCTCGGGTACGGCGTCGAGGGCGCCGACAACGCCGAGACCGCCCGCCGCAGCGACATCGTGATCGTCGCCGTGCCGTGGGACGGACACGGCAAGACCCTGGAGTCGCTGCGCGAGGAACTGGCCGGCAAGCTCGTCGTCGACTGCGTCAACCCGCTCGGCTTCGACAAGAAGGGCGCCTACGCCCTCAAGGCCGAGGAGGGCAGCGCCGCCGAGCAGGCCGCCGCCCTGCTGCCGGACTCCCGGGTCGCGGCCGCCTTCCACCACCTCTCCGCCGTCCTCCTCCAGGACCCGGCGATCGAGGAGATCGACACCGATGTGATGGTGCTGGGGGAGGAGCGGGCCGACGTCGAGATCGTGCAGGCCCTGGCCGGCCGGATCCCCGGCATGCGCGGCGTCTTCGCGGGCCGGCTGCGCAACGCCCACCAGGTGGAGTCCCTGGTCGCCAACCTGATCTCCGTCAACCGCCGCTACAAGGCCCACGCGGGACTGCGGGTCACGGACGTCTGAGCGCATGGGGGACACTGGACGACGCACGCACCGCCCACCCGGTGTCCCCCGACAGGAGAGCAGCACCATGCCCCGCCTCGCGATCTACACCCTCGTCGTCTGTCTCCTCGCCGTCGCCGCCGCGGTCGTCTCCTTCGCGCAGGGAAGCTTCCTCGGGGTGATCTGGGTGCTGCTCGCGGGGCTGTCGTCCAACATGACCTGGTACTACGTCAAGCGGGACAAGGCCCGGAAGTCCGTCACCGGCTGACCGCGCAGTACTCGTTCGTCTCCTGCCAGAAGCGGTAGAGGTTCTGGCCGCAGTACGTGTCGAAGTCGCTGATGCCGAGCCCGCGCAGCACGGCGTCCACCCCGTCGAAGAACACGGCGTTGACCGACGGCACCCACAGCAGCGCGAACACGAACAGCAGTCCGAACGGCGCGAACGGCTCCACCTGCCGTTTCACGTCGTACGACAGCCAGGGCTCGACCACGCCGTACCCGTCGAGGCCGGGCACCGGCAGGAAGTTCAGGATCGCCGCCGTGACCTGGAGCAGCGCCAGGAACGCGAGCGCGTACCGGAAGGCGGCCGGCACCCCGTCCAGCGCGTCCAGCCAGAACGGCGCCGTGCACACGGCCGCGAACAGCACGTTCGTCAGCGGACCGGCCGCCGAGACCAGACTGTGCTGCCAGCGCTTGTGGATCCGCCCCCGCTCGATGAACACGGCACCGCCCGGCAGACCGATCCCGCCCATGATCACGAAGATCACCGGCAGCACGATGCTGAGCAGGGCGTGGGTGTAGGCGAGAGGATTGAGGCTCAGGTAGCCCTTGCTCCCCACGGTGATGTCACCGCTGTGCAGGGCCGTCCGCGCGTGGGCGTACTCGTGCAGACACAGCGAGACGATCCAGGCCGCCGTCACGAACAGGAACACCGCCAGGCCGGGCTGCTCGGCGAACCCGGTCCAGGTGGCCCAGCCGGTGACCGCGGTGACGGCGAGGATCCCGACGAAGACCGGGCTGATCCTCCGGTCGCCGTGACGGGTGGTGGCGGTGGTCATGGGGCTCCCCTGAGCTGCTCGGCACGCGTGGAACGGCCCGACCGTACCGGGCGCACGGGGAAAACGTCTCGCGGTGGTCCCCTGGTTCCGTGGAAAGGTGGGGACATGGGGTTGTGGCAGGTGTTCTACGAGGACTGGCAGATGGAGTGCTGCGGTGAGCCGTTCGCCGTAGGCGACGAGGTGAGCTGGCCGTTGCTGCTGCGTTCGTCCGGCGAGGTGCTCGGCGGCGGCTGGGACGAACACCTCACCAAGGTCTCCGGGCCGGTCGAGGACGTGCGGGACGACGAGGGCGGGGGCGCGGTGCGGGTCGTGCGCGAAGGTCCGGCGGCGGTGCCGGTCGGCGACGCCTGCGACGAGCTGTTCCCGGGGGACCGGGGCCGCATGGTCGGGCTGCTCGTCGTCAACGGGCACGGCGGCGGCCCGCGGGTGACCGGCCGGGTGCGGGCCGTCCGGGTGGTGACCCAGGTGTACGAGGAGAATCCGCCCGGTTCGCGTACCTGGGAGCCGGTACCGGGGGAACGCGGCCTGCGCCCGGTGGACCGCTGCCCGAAGTGGTTCGACGACGGCACACCGGACGAGCGGGGCCGACGGCCCGCCGAGTCGGGCGTCCTGGCGACCCTGGAGATCCCTGATCCCGCCCCGGATCCTGTGCCCCTGTACCCCTGACCCGCCCCCGGTGTGCGCCACCCCGGCGCAACTCCGTGACCGCTCCCGTTCCCGCCGGAGACAATGAACCCCGTGCGCTATCGCATTCTCGGCACCACCCAGGCACTCCGCCCCGACGGCACCGCCGTCGCCGTCGGCGGGGCGCGGCTGCGTGCGCTCCTGACCGTGCTGGCGCTGCGGGCGGGGCGGAGCGTGCCCACGGGGCTGCTCGTGGAGGAGGTGTGGGCCGGGGATCCGCCCGCCGACGGTCACGCCGCGCTCCAGGCACTGGTCGGACGGCTGCGCCGGGCCCTGGGCGCGGGCGCGATCGCCTCCGGCGCGGGCGGCTACCGGCTCACCGCCACCGCCGACGCCGTCGACCTGCACCGTTTCGAGCGGCTCACCGCGGACGGCGCCCTCGCCCTCGCCGACGGCGACCCCGCCAAGGCGGCCGTCCTCCTCGACGACGCCCTCGCGCTGTGGCAGGACCCGCCCCTGGCCGACCTGCCCGACCGCACCACGGAGGCCGCCCGCCTCCAGGCCCGCCGGCTGGACGCGGTGCGCGCCCGCCACACCGCCGCGCTCGCCCTCGGCCATGCCGAACGGTCGCTGCCGGAACTCACCGCCCTGTGCGACGCCCACCCGCTGGACGAGCCCCTCCAGGCCCTGCGGCTGCGCGCCCTGCGCGACGCCGGCCGCCCGGCCCAGGCCCTGGCCGCCTACGACGGCGTACGCCGCCTCCTCGGCGACCGCCTCGGCTCCGACCCGGGCCCGGAACTCCAGTCCCTCCACGCGGAACTCCTCAACCCACCGACCCCGCACCCCACACCGGCCCCCCACCTCGGCCACGACACCACTCCGGCGCCCCAGCCCGCGCACCCCGGCCACGGCACGGCTCCGGTGGGACAGCCCGCGTACCCGGGTCGTGGCACGGATCCGATGGGACAGCCCGCGTACCCGGGCCACGGCACGGCTCCGGCGGCACAGCCCGCGCACCCCGGCCACGGCACGGCTCCGGTGGGAC
>NZ_JBEXXK010000050.1:0-83899 GCF_040630405.1 Streptomyces sp. NPDC005811 | reverse complement strand
GGGACAGCCCGCGTACCCGGGCCACGGCACGGCTCCGGTGGGACAGCCCGCGTACCCGGGTCATGGCACGGCTCCGGTGGGACAGCCCGCGTACCCGGGTCATGGCACGGCTCCGGTGGGACAGCCCGCGTACCCCGGCCACGGCACGGCTCCGGTGGCACAGCCCGCGCACCCCGGCCACGGCACCGCTCCGGCCGCACAGCCCCAGCACCCGGCCGGTCCATCCGCCCCGGACGGCTCCCATGCGTCCTCGGCGCAGCCTCCTGCCGGGGCACCGGCCCCGGACGGTGCCGGTCCGACCCCCGCTCAGCAGCCCGTCGGCCCGGGCGGCGTCGGTTCGCCGTCGGCTCAGCCCTCCGTCGGTCCGTTCGTCCCGGGCGGCTTCCGTCCGGCGCCGAACCAGCCGGCCGGCGGCCGGCCCCCGGCGGACGGCCCTGTTCCGGTCTCCCCGTCCGCCGCCGCTGCCGCAGAGGACCGGCATCTCTCCGCGGCCCCGAGCAGGCCGCCCGCGCCGACCCCGCCACCCCCCGGCAACCTCCGTGCCCGCCTCACCTCCTTCGTCGGCCGGGAGCGGGAGATCGGCGCCATCCGCGGGGACCTCGTGGAGGCGCGGCTCGTCACCCTGCTCGGGCCCGGCGGCGCGGGCAAGACGCGGCTGTCGCAGGAGGCCGCCGAGGGGATGGGGGACATCGCGCGCGACGGCGTCTGGCTGGCGGAGCTCGCCCCCGTCGCCGACCCGGACGCCGTACCGCAGGCCGTGCTGACCGCCGTCGGCGCGCGGGAGACCGTGATGTACGGCGCCGGCGCCGAGGAGATGCGCGCGGTCGCCGAGCGCACCGACGACCCGGTGGAACGGCTGGTCGAGCACTGCTCCCGGCGCCGCATGCTGATCGTCCTCGACAACTGCGAGCACGTCGTCGAGGCCGCCGCCCGTCTCGTCGAGGAGCTCCTCGTCCGCTGCCCCGGCGTGACCGTCCTCGCCACCAGCCGCGAACCCCTCGGTGTCCCGGGCGAGTTGCTGCGCCCCGTCGAGCCGCTGCCGGAGCCCGTCGCGCTGCGGCTGTTCGCCGACCGGGGCGCGGCCGCCCGCCCCGGGTTCCGGATCGCGGACGACCCCGAGGCCTGCGCCGAGATCTGCCGCCGGCTCGACGGCCTGCCCCTCGCGATCGAACTCGCCGCCGCCCGGCTGCGCATGCTCACCCCGCGCCGGATAGCCGACCGCCTCGACGACCGCTTCCGGCTGCTCACCTCGGGCAGCCGTACCGTCCTGCCCCGCCAGCAGACCCTGCGCGCGGTCGTGGACTGGTCCTGGGACCTGCTGGACGAGGAGGAGCGCGAGGTCCTCGCCCGGCTGTCGGTGTTCGCCCGCGGCTGCGACCTGGCCGCCGTCGAGGCGGTGTGCGGGCCCGCCGCGCACGACGCGCTCTCCTCCCTCGCCTCCCTCGTCGACAAGTCCCTCGTGGTCGCCGCCCCGGCCCCGGACGGCGAGATGCGCTACCGGCTCCTGGAGACCGTCGCCGAGTACGCCGCCGAGCGGCTCGACGAGACCGGCCGGCGGGCCGACGCCGAGCGGGCGCATCTGACGTACTACCGCGAACTCGCCCGCACCACCGAGCCCTCGCTGCGCGGCTCGCGCCAGCGGGAGGCCGTCGCGCTCTTCCAGCTCGAGTACGAGAACCTGCGGACCGCGCTGCGCCGCGCCGTCGCCGCCCGCGACGAGCAGGAGGCCCTCTGCCTCTCCCTCTCGCTCGTCTGGTACTGGCAGATGCGCGATCTGCGGATCGAGGCCCGCACCTGGTGCGGCGCGGTCATGGCCCTCGGCCCCGACCCCTTCGCCGAGCCCGTCCGCCCCGCCGCCGCCGTCCTCAGGCCGGTCATCGAGAGCCCTCCGTCCTGGTCCGGCGAGATCCTCGCGGAGGCCCGGCGCGGGGTCCACCTCGCCCATCTCGCCTGCATGGACACCGAGCTGGACGCCTGGAACACCCCGGAGGCCCAGCGCAAGCTGCGGATCGTCAGCGAGACCTACGCCCCCGGCCTGCCGCAGACCTGCCGCCCGCCGGGCCTGCTCTGGTTCTACGCCGTGATGATGACCGGGGACATGGAGCGCATCCGGGTCATCGTCGACGCCAACGTCGAGACCTGCCGCACCACCCCCGGCTACGAATGGGAGCTCGCCACCACGCTGCAACTGCGCGCCAACCTCCTCGCCAACCGTGCCGAATGGGCCGGGGCGGCGGGCCGGGACGCCGACGAGGCCCTGGACGTCTTCCGGCGGCTGGGCGACGCCTGGGGCGCGGCCGAGGCCCTCTCGGCGCGCGCCGAGGCCCGGGAGCGGACGGGCGACTACCGGGGTGCCGCGGCCGACTACGAGGAGGCCCGCCTCCAGGCCGAACGGCTCGACGCCCGCCACCAGTCGGCGGTCCTCGGCGCCCGGCTGGGCAGTGTGCTGATCGAGGCCGGTGAGGAGGAGCGCGGCGAGCGCCTGCTGCGCGAGGTCGTCGAGGCCACGGTCGACGGCCACAACGAGGCCATGCCCGCCGCCCGTCTCTTCCTCGCCTCGTACCTCGGGCTGACCGGCCGTCAGGCCGAGGCCCGTGACCAGCTGCGGCTGCTGCGCGAGACGTTCGGCCTCGCGCACTTCGTCGTCTTCGACGCCTTCATCCTGGGCGCGGAGGCCTGGGTGGACGTGGTCGACGGCCGCTACGAGCCGGCCCTGGTCTCCGTCCGCAAGGCCATGGAGCACGCGTCCGACCGGCTGTCCATGAACATCGCCCCGCACATGCGCAGCTTCTACCTCGCCATCGGGGCCTACGCCCTGGCCGGTATCGAGGGCGGCGCCCGCGCCGGGGACGCCGCCCGCTGTCTCGGCACCGCCGCGGCGCTGCTGCCCCCGGGCCATGTCGCCGTCCGCATCGAGCGCGAGACCGTCGCCCGGGCCACCCGCGCCGCCCGGGCCGTGCTCGGTGACGCGGCGTTCGAGGCCGCGTACGCCGAGGGCGGCGCCCTCCCCTACGAGGAGGCCGCCGCCCTGGTGTGAGAGCCCCGCCGGGCCCGGCTCCGCAACGGAAGCCCCCGGCTCAGTTCTTGGTGCGGAACTTGTGGATGGCGACCGGCGCCATCACCGCCGTCAGCCCGACCGACCAGGCGAGCGTCACCCACAGGCCGTGGGCGACCGGGCCGCCCACCATCAGGCCGCGGGCCGCGTCCGCGAGCGAGGACAGCGGGTTGTACTCGGTGAAGTTCTGCAGCCAGCCCGGCATCGAGGCGGTCGGCGCGAAGATCGACGAGCCGAACTGGAGCGGCATCAGCACCAGGAAGCCCATCGCCTGCACGGACTGGGCGCTCTTCATCACCACGCCGAGGGTGAGGAACACCCACATCAGTGCCGAGCCGAACACCGTGGCCAGCCCCACGGCCGCGAACAGTCCGGGCCAGTGCGTGATGTCGAAGCCCACCAGCACGGCCACGACCATGAGGATCACACAGGCGACCAGCATGCGCATCAGCTCGACCACGATCTTGGCGAACAGCACCGAGCCCCGGCCGATCGGCAGCGACCGGAAGCGGTCCATGACGCCGGAGTTGAAGTCCGTGTTGAAGCCGGTGCCCACGCCCTGGGCCATGTTCATCCCCATCATGGCCAGCAGACCGGGGATGACGTACTGGACGTAGCGCTCCTGTCCGCCGCCCAGCGACTGCCCGATGGACCCGCCGAAGACGTACACGAACAGCAGGGTGAAGATCACCGGGAACAGGATGGCGTCGAACATCGACTCCGGGTCCTGCCGGATCCACAGCAGATTGCGGCGGATCAGGGCACCGGTGTGCCGCAGATGGCTGCGCAGCGGGATCCGCGCGTCCGCCGCGCCCTTGATCCCGACGGCGGTGGGGGTGACGGTGGCGGCGCTCATACGGCGACCTCCTCGCGGTCGTCGACGGGCTGGGCGTCCTGCGGGGCACCGGCGCGGTGGCCGGTGAGGGAGAGGAACACCTCGTCGAGGCTGGGCAGTTCGGTGGTGAGGGAGGAGAGGGTGACGCCGCGCGCGGTGACCGCGCCGACGACGGCGGTGAGCTGCTCGTCGCTGAGCACCGGCACCAGCAGCGAGCCGCGCTCGCTGTCCACGACGGTGGTGGCGAGGCCGGTGATGCCGAGCTCGTCGATCCAGCCGGCCAGCGGGCGCAGCTGGAGCGGATCGGCGGGCCGGATCCGCAGGGTGCGTCCGCCGACCTTCGCCTTCAGCTCCTCGATCCCACCGCCCGCGATGACCCGGCCCCGGTCGACCACGGTCAGCTCGGAGGCCAGCTGTTCGGCCTCCTCCATGTACTGGGTGGTCAGCACCACGGTCACGCCGTCCCCGACCATCGTCTTGACCTCGTCCCACACCTCGTTGCGGGTGCGCGGGTCGAGCCCGGTGGTCGGTTCGTCCAGGAACAGCACGGTGGGCCGGCCGATCATGGACGCGGCGAGGTCCAGCCGCCGCCGCATACCGCCGGAGTACGTCGCCGCCGGCCGCCGGGCGGCCTCGGTGAGCGAGAACCGCTCCAGCAGCTCGTCGGCGCGGGCCCGGGAGTCCTTGCGGGACAGGTCGAGCAGCCGCCCGATCATGTACAGGTTCTCCCAGCCGGGGAGTTTCTCGTCCACGGAGGCGTACTGCCCCGTGAGGCCGATGACCCGGCGCAGCTGCCGGGGCTGCCGTGCGACGTCGTAGCCGGCGACGGTCGCCTGCCCCGCGTCGGCGGCGAGCAGTGTGCACAGGATCCGCACCAGGGTGGTCTTGCCGGCGCCGTTCGGCCCCAGCACCCCCATCACGGTGCCCTCCCGCACATCCAGGTCCACGCCGTCCAGTGCCTTGGTCTCGCCGTAGTGCTTGACCAGCCCCCGGACGGTCACGGCGCTTCCGGCGCCACCGGGGTTCATGTCGATTCGCGTCATGCCAGGAACGCTCCCAGCCCCCACCGACAAACCACCGACAGGCCGCCGACAGGACGGTGGTACGGGGGAGCGGTCACCGACATCCCGCCTACAGAAACGGCACCGCCCGCCGACGGGGGAAGATCGGCGGGCGGTGCGTGGTGCGGCACTGGCTCAGTGGACGCTGTGCTCCTCCAGCGGGAACGTCCCGCCGACGACGTCCTCGGCGAACGCCTTCACGGCGTTCCCCATCACCTCACGCAGGTTCGCGTACTGCTTGACGAACTTCGGCACCCGTCCGCCGGTCAGCCCGAGCATGTCGGTCCACACCAGCACCTGGGCGTCGCACTCCGGGCCGGCGCCGATGCCCACGGTCGGGATGTGCAGCACGCGGGTCACCTCGGCGGCCAGCTCGGCCGGAACCAGCTCCAGGACCACCGCGAACGCGCCCGCGTCCTGGACGGCCTTCGCGTCCCGCAGCAGCTGCTGGGCCGCCTCCTCGCCGCGGCCCTGCACGCGGTAGCCCATCGCGTTGACGGACTGCGGGGTCAGCCCGATGTGGGCCATGACCGGGATCCCGGACTCCACCAGCAGCTCGATCTGCCGGTGCGAGCGCTCGCCGCCCTCCAGCTTCACGGCTCCCACCCCGGCCTCCTTGACCAGCCGGGTCGCGCTGCGCAGCGCCTGGACCGGGCCCTCCTGGTACGAGCCGAAGGGCAGGTCGCCGACGATCAGCGCACGCTGCGTACCGCGCACGACGGACGCCGACAGCATGGTCATCTCGTCGAGGGTGACGGGTACGGTCGTCTCGTACCCCAGGTGACAGTTGCCCGCCGAGTCGCCGACGAGCATCACGGGGATCCCCGCCTCGTCGAACACCGACGCGGTCGTCGCGTCGTAGGCGGTCAGCATGGGCCACTTCTCGCCGCGCTCCTTGGCGAGTGCGAGGTCGCGGACGGTGATACGGCGTGTGCCCTTGCCTCCGTACAGCGTCCTGCTGCCGTCGGAGGGGTTTTTCTGGGCAGCCGAGAACTGCGTCATTGCAACGGCTCCTTACGTCATCTCGAGGCGCCCTCACGGCGTCCCCGGACCACCCCCATGGTGGCACCTCGTGCCAGGCAGGGCCAGACCGCCCCGTGTGGCCAACGACTCGTCGGGCCGAGAACGCGGGGGCCGAAGTAAAAGCTGAGTAAGAGAATCGCGTGTCGATCAGATACGAGACGGTCTCGTATCGAAAAGGTTCTACGCTCTACGGCATGACTACTCCTGCCGTCCCCACCGCGCCCCGGATACCGGAACAGGTGCACCGGCGCCGTTGGGCGATCCTCGGCGTGCTGATGCTGAGCCTGCTGATCGTGGTGCTGGACAACTCGATCCTGAACGTCGCGATCAAGACCATCTCCACCCCGGCCCCGACCGGGCTCGGCGCCACGCAGAGCGAGCTGGAGTGGGCCATAAACGCCTACACCCTGGTCTTCGCGGGTCTGCTCTTCACCGCCGGTCTCCTCGGCGACCGCATCGGCCGCAAGAAGGTCCTGCTCGGCGGGCTCGCCGTGTTCGGCATCGGCTCCGCGCTCGCCGCCGAGTCCGGCTCGCCGGCGCAGCTCATCGCCTTCCGCGCGCTGATGGCCGTCGGCGCCGCCTTCGTGATGCCGGCCACCCTCGCCGTCCTCATGAACGTCTTCGAGCGGGACGAGCAGCCCAAGGCGATCGGCATCTGGGCCGGCGGCGTGGGCCTCGCCATCGCGATAGGGCCGATCACCGGAGGCCTCCTCCTCGACCACTTCTGGTGGGGCTCGGTCTTCCTCATCAACGTGCCGATCGTGATCCTCGCGTTCGCACTGATGCTCTGGCTGGTGCCCGACTCCCGCGACCCCAACCCCGGCCGGATCGACCCCGTCGGCGTCGTCCTGTCCGTCGTCGGCCTCGTCCTGCTCGTCTACGGCATCATCAAGGGCGGCGAGCTGGCCGACTTCACCGACGTCACCGTGCTGGCGACGATCGGCGCCGGTCTCGCCGTACTCGCCGCGTTCGTCGTGTTCGAGGCGCGCAGCGACCACCCGTCGATAGACGTCACCTACTTCAAGAACAAGGTGTTCTCGGCCGCGATGGCCGTCATCACCCTGGTGTTCTTCGCGCTGATGGGCGTGACCTTCTTCTCGGTCTTCTACACCCAGAGCGTGCGCGGCTACTCGCCGCTGCAGTCCGGTCTGCTCCTGCTGCCGCTCGCCGCCGCCCAGCTGATCTTCGCGCCGCGCGCCCGGCTGGTCGTCGACCGCTTCGGGGTCCGGGCCACCACCACGGGCGCCATGCTCGTGCTCACCGCGACCCTGGCCGCGTTCGCCACCCTGGACGCCGACACCCCGATCTGGCTGCTGGAGATCGTCTTCTTCTGCATGGGCACCGGCATGGCCCATGTGATGACCCCGACCAGCGTCGTCATCATGCAGGCCCTGCCCCGTGAGAAGGCCGGCTCCGCCTCCGCCCTCAGCAACACCTTCCGCCAGCTCGGCGGCGCCCTCGGCATCGCCGTCCTCGGCTCGGTGCTCTCCACGGCGTACCGCACCGGCATCGAGGACAAGCTCGGCACCCTGCCGGCCGGTCTGCGCGAGACCGCGGGCGAGTCCATCGAGGCCACCCTGGGCGTCGCCGCGAAGCTCGGCGCCCGCGGCGAGGGCCTGGTCGGGCCGGCGAACGACGCCTTCCTGCACGCCATGCACATCACCGCGCTGTGCGGTGCCGTGGTGGCACTGGCCGGGGCGATCGTGGTGGCGCTGTTCCTGCCCCCGAAGCCGCAGGCGCCCCAGCAGGGCGCCCCCGAGGAGGAGTTGGTGCGCACGGAGTCCTAGCCACCGTCGTGAGGGGGAGAGCCCGTGGGCGAGAATTCCCCCCAGGAGACGAAAGGAACGATGGACGTGAGCCTCGTCGGCAGTGGCACCGCTCCGGACCAGCCCGCCAGGGGCCGGCCCCGCAGCGAGGCCGTGGAACGGGCCATTCTCGAGGGGACGATGAAGCTCCTGGAGGACGGCGTGCCCCTCGCCGAGATCTCCATAGAGCGCATCGCCCGCACGGCGGGTGTCGGCAAGGCCACCATCTACCGGCGCTGGAGCGGCAAGGAGGAACTCTTCGTCGACGTCCTGCGCAGCGCCGAACCCCAGGACCCCGAAGAGCTGCCGGGCACCTCCATGCGGGACGACCTCATCGTCCTGCTGGAGTCCCTGCGTCAACGGGGCCTCGCCAACCGCTCCTCGGCGATCCTGCACAACGTGCACGCCCAGATGAAGAGCAGCCCGAAGATCTGGGCGGCCTACCACAACTCGGTCATACTTCCCCGGCGCAGGGCGGGCATCGAGGTCCTGCGCCGCGGCCAGCAGAACGGCGAACTCCGCGCCGACCTGGACGTGGAACTGGTGAACGACATCGTCGTCGGCCCGATGCTGGTCCGTGCCGTCCTGCGCCCCGAGGCCGACCTCCCCGAGGATCTGGCCGAACGGATCGTCGACACCCTGCTCGCCGGACTACGCCCCGTCAGCTGACCGGCTCGGCCGTCGCAATGTGCGCGTTCCGTCACAGACCGGTCCGCGCACCGCGGCTCAGGAACCCCCGGCGCGGCCCCGTTCGTCCTCGGACCAGTACGGCCGTCGAGGGACGGCAGGATCGAAGCCGATCATCCCCTAGGGTCTATGCCCGGGGGAGAGACGGTGTGCACGGCAGGCAGTGAGGCGACGGTATGGCGCAGCAGGCGTACATGACGGAGACGGACGACGACGGCGGCTCGGGACCCGAGCGCCGGGGAGACCGGCTCCGGCGCCTGATCGGACGTCTGGCCTCGGGCTGGCGCGGTGACCCACGCGTCTGGCGCCGCGGCCTGGTGGTCGCCGCCCTCGCCCTGCTCCTCTCCCTGGTGATGCTGCTGCACTCGCGCATCCCCAACCGCTTCGGCAACCTCGGCAGCCTCACGGAGACGTTCCTGCCGTGGTTCGGGCTGTTCATCCCGGTGTTCGTACTCCTCGCCCTGGTCCGCAGGTCGGCCAGCGCGCTGATCGCGCTGGTCCTCCCGGCCGTCGTCTGGCTGAACCTCTTCGGCGGGCTCCTCAGCGACAAGACCGGCGGTGGCGGCGACCTCACCGTCGCCACCCACAACGTCAACGCCGACAACCCCGACCCCTCGGGCACCGCCCGGGACGTCGCCGCGTCCGGCGCGGACGTGGTGGCGCTGGAGGAGCTGACCGCCTCGGCGGTGCCGGTGTACGAGAAGGCGATGGCGGCGACGTACACGTACCACTCGGTGCAGGGCACGGTCGGTCTGTGGAGCAAGTACCCGCTGAGCGCCGTCAAGCCCGTCGACATCAAGCTCGGCTGGACACGCGCGATGCGGGCGACGGCGACGACCCCGGAGGGCAAGGTCGCCTTCTACGTCGCCCACCTCCCCTCGGTCCGGGTCAAGCTCCAGGCCGGCTTCACAGCCCGTCAGCGCGACAAGAGCGCGGACGCGCTGGGCGAGGCGATCGCCGACGAGCCGCTGAGCCGGGTGATCCTCCTCGGCGACCTCAACGGCACCATGAACGACCGCTCGCTGAACGCCGTGACCTCCCAGATGCGGTCCACGCAGGGCGCGGCGGGCGACGGCTTCGGCTTCAGCTGGCCGGCGTCGTTCCCGATGGCGCGGATCGACCAGATCCTGGTGCGGGGCGTGGAGCCGGTGACGTCCTGGACGCTCCCGCAGACGGGCAGCGACCATCTGCCGATCGCCGCACGCGTGAAGTTGACCGGCTCGTAACCCGCCGGAATACCGGGCCGGGGAGAGTTTGTTCCGTCGTTGAACATACGATGGAATCCCTCCCCGACCTGAAAGGCGACGCCTCCCCATGCCTCTGGCGCTGCTCGCCCTCGCCGTAGGTGCCTTCGGCATCGGCACCACGGAGTTCGTGATGATGGGCCTGCTGCCCGACGTGGCGGCCGACCTCCACATCGCGCTCCCCACCGCCGGCCACCTCGTCTCCGCCTACGCCCTCGGCGTCGTCATCGGCGCGCCCCTGCTCGCCGCCGTGACCGCCCGGATGCGCCGCCGCACCCTGCTGATGTCCCTGATGGCCCTGTTCATCGTGGGCAACACCCTCTCGGCGCTCGCCCCCGGCTACGACTCGCTCCTCGCCGCCCGCTTCCTCAGCGGCCTGCCGCACGGCGCCTTCTTCGGCGTCGGCGCGGTCGTCGCCACCGGTCTGGTCGCGCCGGAGCGCAAGGCGCGCTCGGTGTCGCTGATGTTCCTCGGCCTGACCGTCGCCAACATCGCCGGCGTCCCCGCCGCCACCCTCATGGGCCAGCACCTGGGCTGGCGGGCCACCTTCCTCGGCGTCGGCGTGATCGGCCTGGCGGCCGTGGCCTCCCTCGCGGTCCTGATCCCCCGCGACACGGGCGGGGCCCCCGCCACCGGCCTGCGCGGCGAGCTGGCGGCCCTGAAGTCCCTCCCGGTCTGGCTGGCCCTCGGCACGACGGTGGCGGGCTTCGGAGCCCTGTTCTCGGCCTACAGCTACATCACGCCGATGCTGACCGACGCGGCCGGCTACGCCGACGGCAGCGTCACCCTCCTCCTCGCCCTGTTCGGCGTGGGCGCGACGATCGGCAACCTGCTCGGCGGCCGCCTCGCGGACCACGCGATGCGCCGCACCCTCTTCGGCGGCCTGGCCTCCCTCGCCGCCGTCCTCGCGCTCTTCCCGCTGCTGATGCGCACCCAGTGGACCGGCGCCCTGGCGGTGGTCCTCCTCGGCATCGCGGCCTTCGTCGCGGGAACCCCCTTGAACCTCATGGTCATGGAGAAGGCCTCCACGGCCCCCTCCCTGGCCTCCTCCGCCAACCAGGCCGCCTTCAACCTCGCCAACGCGGGCGGCGCCTGGATCGGCGGCCTGACCCTGGCAGCGGGCCTCGGCGTCACGTCCCCGGCCCTCGCGGGCGCCGCCCTGGCGGTCCTGGGACTGGGCGTGGCGGGGGTGGCGTACGGGGTGGACCGCGGCCGCGCCTCCGCCCGAGGACACGAACGCATCGTGGCGACCCACCGCCCGGCACCTGCGGAGGCGGCGGTGCACCACTGACACGGCGATGGGGGGAAGGGCGAAGCCCGTCCCCCCAGGGGCGCGGGGAACTGCGCGACCGGCCCCCACGACCCGCAGCCGTCCGACGGCACGGCCCGGTACGGCGCACCGCCCTGCTCGAAGAGCTAGTCGTCGAACCGCTCCAGATCCCGCAGCCAAGCCCGCGCCGAGCTGTCCGAAGGTGCTCGCCAGTCGCCCCGCGGTGACAGCGAACCCCCCGCCGACACCTTCGGCCCGTTGGGCATCGCCGAGCGTTTGAACTGGGCGAAGGCGAAGAAGCGGCGGCAGAAGACCTCCAGCCACTGCCGGATCTCGGGCAGGTCGTACGCCACCCGCTTGGCCTCGGGGAAGCCGGGCGGCCAGGCGCCGGACTCCCGGTCGTGCCAGGCGTGCCAGGCGAGGAAGGCGATCTTCGAGGGGCGGAAGCCGTACCGCAGGACGTGGAAGAGCGTGAAGTCGTGCAGCGCGTACGGGCCGATCTTCGACTCGGTCGACTGCATCTCCTCGCCCGGGACCAGCTCCGGGCTGATCTCGGTGTCGAGGATCGCGGCGAGCGTCCCGCCGGTCTCCTCGCCGAACTGCCCGCTGCTGATGACCCAGCGGATCAGATGCTGCATCAGCGTCTTCGGCACACCCGAGTTGACGTTGTAGTGGCTCATCTGGTCGCCCACGCCGTACGTGGACCAGCCGAGGGCGAGTTCGGAGAGGTCGCCGGTGCCGAGCACGATGCCGCCGCGCTGGTTGGCCAGCCGGAAGAGGTAGTCGGTGCGCAGGCCCGCCTGGACGTTCTCGAAGGTGACGTCGTACACCGGCTCGCCGGAGCCGAAGGGGTGGCCCATCTCGCGCAGCATCAGCCGCGCGGTGGGCGTGATGTCCAGCTCGGCCGCGGTGACGCCGAGGGAGTTCATCAGCTTGTGCGCGTTGTCCTTGGTGTGGTCGCTGGTGGCGAAGCCGGGCAGGGTCCAGGCCAGGATGTCGCTGCGCGGCCGGCCCGCGCGGTCCATCGCGCGGGCGGCGACGATCAGCGCGTGCGTGGAGTCCAGGCCGCCGGACACCCCGATGACCACCTTCGGGCCGCCGATCGCGGCCAGCCGCTGCTGGAGGCCCTCGACCTGGATGTTGTACGCCTCGAAGCAGTCCAGGGCGAGCCGGTCGGCGTCGGCCGGCACGAACGGGAAGCGCTCCAGACGGCGGCGCAGGCCCAGGTCGGTGAGGGGCGGGTCGAGCTCGAAGGAGACCGTCCGGAAGTCGGCGGTCCGTGCGCGGTGCGTACGGCGGTTGTCGTCGAAGGTGCCCATCCGCTGCCGCTCCTGCCGCAGCAGGTCGAGGTCCACGTCGGCCACCGCGTACTCGTCGCCGAGCGGGAAGCGTTCGGTCTCCGCGAGCAGCACGCCGTTCTCGTAGACCATGGCCTGCCCGTCCCAGGACAGGTCGGTCGTCGACTCGCCGAGGCCGGCCGCCGCGTAGACGTACGCGGCGAGGCAGCGGGAGGACGCCGAGCGGCACAGCAGCTTGCGGTCCTCGGCCCGCCCGACCGTGATGGGGCTGCCGGAGAGGTTCACCAGGAGCGTCGCACCGGCGAGCGCCGCCTCCGCGCTGGGCGGCACCGGCACCCACATGTCCTCGCAGATCTCCGCGAACAGCGTGAGACCGGGGACGTCGTCCGCGGCGAACAGCAGGTCCACGCCGAACGGCACGCTCGCGCCGCCGACCCGGATCGAGCCGCCGCGCTCGTCGGCGCCGTCCGCGATCTGCCGGCGCTCGTAGAACTCCCGGTAGTTCGGCGGGTACGACTTCGGCACGACCCCGAGGATCCGGCCGCGGTGCACGATCACCGCGCAGTTGTAGATCCGGTTGCGGTGGCGCAGCGGGGCGCCGACGACCAGCACCGGCAGCAGGTCCGCCGAGCCGGTCACCACGTCCCGGAGGGCCTTCTCGACCTCGTCGAGCAGCGCGTCCTGGAGCAGCAGGTCCTCGATGGAGTAGCCGCACAGGCCCATCTCCGGGAAGACGGCGACGGCCACGCCCTCCTCGGCGCACCGGCGCGCGTGGCGCAGTACCGCCTCGGCGTTGACCGGCGGGTCCGCGATGACCGTGTGGCCCGTACATGCGGCGACGCGGGCGAAGCCGTGCTGATAGATCGACCAGAAGTTCAACGGAGACGGAGGCACGCGCCTCAGTGTAATCGCTGGTGATCGCCGTAATCGTCAGAGCGACGCGATGGGGTGGGGTGAGGGGACGTCCCCTCACCCCACCCCATCGGCGCCTCAGTGCTTGCGGTACGAGTCGACGTAGCCGTTCGCGGGCGTGCCCACGCCGGTGACGTCGTCGTAACCCTTCACCGCGGTCAGCGAGCTGTCCTTGCCGAGGCTGCGGACGGAGGTCAGCAGGCCGTCGGCGGCGTCGGAGCCGTTGGCGAAGTCGACACGGGCGACCGCGAGGCCGGAGCCCGTCGGGTCGTCGGTGACGTCGTGGTAGACCCGTGAGCCGTACTTGGAGTAGATCGACGGGTTGGCGAAGCCGATCGCCTTGCCGCCGTGCGCCTCCTGGGCCAGGGCCTGGACGGCCGCGATGACCGGCGCGGCGAGCGAGGTGCCGCCGATGCGGTACTCGCTGTACTGCGCGGACCCGTCCGGGAAGGTCTGCGTCTGGCCGACCTTGAAGCCGGTGTTGGGGTCGGCGATCGCGGAGATGTCGGGGACGACCCGGTTGCCGGCCGCGTTGTTGGCGGTGGCCAGCGCGTTCGGGACGACGCCCTTCTGGTAGTACGGCTCGGCGACGTTCTTGCTGGTGCCGCCGCCCGCGCCCGAGGTGAACGCGCCGGGGAAGTTCGTCCAGCTCTTGCCGTCGTCGGACAGGGCGGCCTTCTCGGTGCCCCAGCCGGTCTCCCACAGGTACTTGTCGCCCTTGCCGACCGCCAGCGAGGTACCGCCGACCGCCGTCACCCAGGCCGAGTTGGCGGGGGTGTCGACCTGCTTCGTACCGGTGTTGGCGACCTCGTCGCCGTTGTCGCCGGAGGAGAAGTAGAAGCCGATGCCCTCGACCGCGCCGAACTGGAAGACCTGGTCGTAGGCGGCCGCCAGGTCCGGCGTCTGGTTGGCCTCGATGTCGCCCCAGGAGTTGGAGACGATGTCGGCCAGGTGGTTGTCGACGATCTTGCTGAGCGAGTCGAGCAGGTCGTCGTCGTAGCAGGACGCGGCGCCCACGTACGTGACGTTCGCGGCCGGCGCGACCGCGTGCACGGCCTCGACGTCGAGGGTCTCCTCGCCGTACCAGCCGGCCGCCGAGCACTCCTCGGTCTTGGTGTAGTTCTTCGGCAGGACCTGCGTCAGCTGGCCCGTCTTCCAGGCCGCGTCGCCGTGCTTCTTCGCGTAGGTCGCCGCGTCGAAGGCGATCGTCGGCGAGGCGTACGCGTCGGTGATGGCGATGCGCACGCCCTTGCCGGTGTAGCCGCCCGCGCCGTAGGCGGAGCGCAGCTGCTTGCCGGTGTAGCCCTGGACGGCGTACGGGATCTTCGTGCCGTACGCGTCCGGGAGGGTGCTCGCGATGTTCGAGCCGAAGTACGAGGAGAACGGCCCGGAGTTCTTGAACACCGCGTCCGGCGGCGGGAGCTGGTCCTTGCTGCTCGCCTTGTGCGGCGCGTTGTCCAGGCCGGTGACGGTCAGCACGGCACCGTCGAGGCCCGCGGGCGCGGAGGCCGACTTCGAGGGCGCGCGGTAGGTCTTCGAGCCCTTGGTGTAGTTGTGCAGCTGGGTGCCGAACGCCTTCTCGGCGGCGGCCACGTCACCGCTGACGGAGACGTAGTGCTCCGTGGTGCCGGTGACCTTCAGACCGGCCGCCGTCAGCCAGGCCTTGACCGCGGCCACCTGGGCCGTGGTCGCCCCGAAGCGGGCCGCGGCCTGCTTGGCGGAGAGGTACTTGCCGTAGGCGGGGGAGCTCGGGTCGGACACCGCCTTGGCGTAGGCGGCGAGGCCGTCCGCGTTCCGGCCGGCGAGGTAGACGCGGGCGTTCAGCTGGGCGCTGTTCGAGGTCGAGCCCTTGTCCGCCTTGGCCGTCGCCCACGCGGGCTTGGTCCCGGCCAGCGTGTCACGGGCCGGGGCGTCCGCGGCGTGGGCCGCGGGTATGCCGAGCGCCAGGGCGCCGGCGATCATGGGCAGTGTCGCCGCCATGCTCACCCCGGCGCGCAGCGCGGCACGGTTGGATCTCATAGGACCCCCTGTATGTGGTTCGACGCGAGTGGATCACTCGACGTGACCGCCACTCTTGCGACGAACCCTTCATGCAAGGGGAATGCGAACACCAAGAAGCGGCCAAGTGACCGCTTGCTGGGGGGATTTGACGGACAAGTCCGTGAAGTCGAGGGAAAACCCTATGGGTGGCCCAGGCCCTGGCCCACGCCGTGGCCTACGCCTTCGCCCCGCGGGCCTTCAACATGTCCGCCATCAGCGCGATTTCGGACTCCTGCGCGTCGACCATGCCCTGCGCGAGCCGCTTCTCCACGCCGACCGTGCACTTGGCGACGCACCCCTCGGCCATGTGGATGCCGCCCTTGTGGTGAGCGGTCATCAGCTGGAGGAAGAACACCTCGGCCTGCTTGCCGTTCAGCGTGCCCAGCTTCTTCAGCTCGGTGTCCGTCGCCATGCCGGGCATGAGCGCGCCGTCCTCGCCGTCGGCCATGTCACCCATCCCCATCCAGGTCATGGGCGCGTCGGAGGACACCTTCGGCAGCCCCCACAGATCGAGCCAGCCGAGCAGCATCCCGCGCTGGTTGGCCTGCGTCTGGGCGATGTCGTAGGCGAGCCGCCGCACCTCCACGTCCGTCGTCCGGTCGCGCACGATGTACGCCATCTCGACGGCCTGCTGGTGATGGACCGCCATGTCCCGGGCGAACCCGGCGTCGGCGGACTTGGCGGCGGGGACCGAGCTCCCGGTCCCGCCGTCGTCCGCGGCCACGGCGTAGGTGATGGCGCCGGCCGCGACGAGCACCGCCGCCGCGGCCGAGGCGATCCAGCCCGCGGACTTCCTCACTTCATCGTCCCGCCCGTGCAGGAGGCGCCCGGCTCGGGCGTCTGCTCGCCCTGGACGAACTCCTCGAAGAACTTGTCGACGGCCGGGTCGTCCGCGCCGGTCACCGTGCGCTGCTTGCCCCAGGCGCTGAGCATGATCGGGTCGGCCTGCTTGTCGTCCGGGCTCATGAACGTGTACGGCGTCTTCTTCACCTTCGCGGCGAGCGCGTCGACGTCGGCCTTCTCCGCCTTGCCGGTGTACGTCACCCAGACCGCGCCGTGCTCCAGCGCGTGCACGGCGTTCATGTTGTTCACGGCCTCGGTGTAGACGTTGCCGTTGCAGTTCAGCCAGACCGGGTCGTGGTCGCCGCCGACCGGGGGCTCCATCGGGTACGTCACGGTCTTGGCGACATGGGTGCGCCCCAGCGTGCCCTTCCAGGTCTTCACCCCGTCCGAGCCGGTGACCCAGTGCCCCGAGGCCTTGGAGTCGGAGGCGGTGGAGGAGGAGTCGTCGTCGGACTGCGACCGCACGACGAACACCCCGCCCACGACGAGCGCGGCGACCGCGACCACGCTGCCGCCGATCACGAGGATCCGGTTGCGCCGCTCACGGGCCTGCTGGGCCCGCCGCATCTCTTCTATGCGCGCCTTGCGCGCGGTGCTGCCGGTCTGGTCGGCGGAGCCCATGAGACCTGTCCTTCTGGGGGAAAGGGGCGGGACGGCGGGTGGTGCGGGTGGTGTCCAGCGAGTCCACTGATCGTAAGGGGGAGGACACGGGAAGGCGTAGGCACCCGCCCGGCCACTCCATAATTTGAAGCCGAGATGCGTATTATCTACGCTTCTTCCATGCGGCTGCTGCGATCCACCGACCTGGCCCTGCGGGTGCTGATGCGCCTCGCGGTCGCGGGCGAGAACACCCCGACGACCCGCGAGGTGGCGGCGGCGATGGCGGTCCCCTACACCCACGCGGCCAAGGTCGTCGCCGAACTCCAGCACCTGGGGCTGCTGGAGGCCCGCCGGGGCCGGGGCGGCGGCCTCGCCCTGACCGGGAAGGGCCGTACGGCGTCCGTGGGCGGAATCGTCCGCACCTTCGAGGGCGACGGCGACGTCGTCGACTGCGAGGGCTCGACCCCCTGCCCCCTGAACTCGGCCTGCCGCCTGCGCGGCGCCCTGCGCCGGGCCCAGGAGGCCTTCTACGCCTCCCTCGACCCCCTCACGGTGACGGACATCGTGGCGGAACCGACGGGGCCGCTGCTGCTGGGCATCCCGGGACCGGTGTCCGGCTAGGGCCCGGCTGCGAAGGGGGCTCTCGGGCTCAGGCCGCCGCCAGCCACAGGTCGGGGCCGAAGACCTCGTAGTGGATGTCGGCGGGGGCGACGCCCTTCCCGATCAGCTGGGCGCGCACCGCCCGCATGAAGGGGAGCGGCCCGCACAGGTACGCGCGCGTGCCGGCCGGGACGGTGACGTCCGTGAGGTCGACCAGGCCCTCCGCGGCCCCCTCCGGGGCCTCGCGCTCGTACCAGAGGTGCACGGACGCCTCCGGGAGCTTCCCCGCGTAGGCCTCGTGGTCGGCGCGCAGGGCGTGGGTCGCGGGGGTGCGGTCGGCGTGGACGACGGTGACCGGGGCCCGGTGGCCGCGCTGCGCCAGGTCCGCCAGCATCGCGACCATCGGGGTCACGCCGATACCGGCCGAGGCCAGCAGCAGGGGCGTGCCGCCGGCCCCGTCGAGGACCAGGTCGCCGTACGGCTCCGACAGTTCGATGACGTCCCCCTCGCGCACGCGCGCGTGCAGGTGGTTCGAGACCTCGCCGTCGGGCGTCGTACCGTCGCCGTGCACCCGCTTGACGCTGAACTGGCGGACCGACTCGTCCGGCGCCCCCGAGAGGCTGTACTGGCGGATCTGCCGGGCGCCGTCGGGGAGCGCGACGCCCACGGAGACGTACTGCCCGGCCCGGAAGCCGCGCACCTCGCCGCCGTCGGCCGGCCGCACCCGGAAGGTCACCACGTCGTCGGTCTCCACGATCCGCTCGACGACCTCCCAGGGCCGCAGCCCCGCCTCGCCGCTCTCCTCGTACAGTCGCTTCTCGACGGCGACGAGCGCGTTCGCCATCAGCCAGTAGACCTCGTCCCAGGCCGCCGCGACCTCGGGGGTGACGGCCTCGCCGAGCACCTCGACGATCGCGGCGAAGAGGTGCTCGTGGACCACCGCGTACTGCTCCGGCCGCACGCCCAGCGAGGCGTGCTTGTGGGCGATCCGGCTCAGCATCGCGTCGGGGCGGCTGTCGGGGTGGTCCAGCAGGTGCGTGGCGAACGCGGCGATGGAGCCGGCGAGGGCCTGCCGCTGGGTGCCGGCGGCCTGGTTGCCGCGGTTGAAGAGGTCGCGCAGCAGTGCGGGGTGGGCGGCGAAGAGGCGGGCGTAGAAACGCTCGGTGATCTCGCCGATCGCCGCGCCGACGGCGGGGAGGGTGGCGCGGACGGTGGCGGCGGACGGCTCGGACAGCATCGGGGCTCCTTGGGGCTCGACCGAACGGCTCGGTACCTCGACGCTATTAAAAGTTGCATCTCAGATTCAAATTTAAAGCCCGTGGTCTCCGTCACCCGGGAGCCGATCCGGCCATTACGGATACCGGTGCGAACAGGCAAGATGGGCGGGAGAGCAGTACATCTGGCGTACGAGAGCCGTTCAGGCCGAGGACGCCGGTGCGATCAAGGTCCGCAACGCGCATGAAATGCTGTTGTGGTGTGATGCGCAGGTGCCCGACCGCCTCCCGTGGGACGGGGAGACAGGCGGCCTGACCAGCAAGGATGGGGAAGCGGAAGATGGACAAGCAGCAGGAGTTCGTGCTCCGGACGCTCGAGGAGCGCGACATCCGGTTCGTACGCCTGTGGTTCACGGACGTGCTGGGCTTCCTGAAGTCCGTCGCCGTGGCCCCGGCCGAGCTCGAGCAGGCTTTCGACGAGGGGATCGGCTTCGACGGCTCCGCGATCGAGGGCTTCGCCCGGGTCTACGAGTCCGACATGATCGCCAAGCCGGACCCGTCCACCTTCCAGATCCTGCCCTGGCGCGCCGAGGCCCCCGGCACCGCCCGGATGTTCTGCGACATCCTCATGCCGGACGGCTCCCCCTCCTTCGCCGACCCGCGCTATGTCCTCAAGCGCGCCCTCGCCCGCGCCTCCGACCTGGGCTTCACCTTCTACACCCACCCGGAGATCGAGTTCTTCCTGCTGAAGGACCGCCCGCTGGACGGCTCCCGGCCGACGCCCGCCGACAACTCCGGCTACTTCGACCACACCCCGCAGAACATCGGCATGGACTTCCGCCGCCAGGCCATCACCATGCTGGAGTCGATGGGCATCTCGGTCGAGTTCTCCCACCACGAGGGCGCCCCCGGCCAGCAGGAGATCGACCTGCGGTACGCCGACGCGCTCTCCACCGCCGACAACATCATGACGTTCCGCCTGGTCATGAAGCAGGTGGCGCTGGAGCAGGGCGTCCAGGCGACCTTCATGCCGAAGCCGTTCTCCGAGCACCCCGGCAGCGGTATGCACACCCACCTCTCGCTGTTCGAGGGCGACCGGAACGCGTTCTACGAGTCCGGTTCCGAGTACCAGCTCTCCAAGGTCGGCCGCTCCTTCATCGCCGGTCTGCTCAAGCACGCCGCCGAGATCGCCGCCGTCACCAACCAGTGGGTCAACTCCTACAAGCGCATCTGGGGCGGCTCCGAGCGCACCGCCGGCGCCGGCGGCGAGGCCCCGTCGTACATCTGCTGGGGCCACAACAACCGCTCGGCCCTGGTCCGCGTCCCGATGTACAAGCCCGGCAAGACCGGCTCCGCCCGCATCGAGGTCCGCTCCCTCGACTCCGGCGCCAACCCCTACCTGGCGTACGCCATGCTGCTCGCCGCCGGCCTCAAGGGCGTCGAGGAGGGCTACGAGCTCCCGCCGGGCGCCGAGGACGACGTCTGGGCCCTCTCCGACGCCGAGCGCCGCGCGATGGGCATCGAGCCCCTCCCGCAGAACCTCGGCGAGGCCCTCGCCCTGATGGAGCGCAGCGACCTGGTCGCCGACACCCTCGGCGAGCACGTCTTCGACTTCTTCCTGCGCAACAAGAAGCAGGAATGGTACGAGTACCGCTCGGAGGTCACCGCGTTCGAGCTGCGGAAGAACCTGCCGGTGCTGTAGGCGTGGCGGGAAACCCGCCCGTCTGGCCGGAACCGCTCGCCCCCCGTGCTCGTCTTGTGCGCTGACTGTGTACGAAACGGGCAAGTGGGGGACGTCGTGACGCGGAACGTGACGAAGGCCGGGCTCATCGCGGTGGCCATGGTGACGGTGCTCGGGGCCTCGGCCTGTGCGGGGGAGGCCGGGGCGGCCGGTTCCGGGGGCGGGGTGGCGTCCGGCTCCGCGGTGGCGTCCGGATCCGCGGCCTCGTCCGACGGCGGGCTGGAGAAGCTGGCCGCGCCGGCCGCCGCGGCGCGCCTCACCCGGAACGTGCCGTGGAACCTCGACATCCTGGACCAGCGGTCGCGGCCGCTGAACGGGAAGCTCACCACCACCGCCACCGGCAAGGGTGTGCACGTCTACGTGATCGACACCGGGATGGACATCGGCCACAAGGAGTTCGGCGGACGGGCCCACCTCGGCGCCGACTTCGTGGGCCCGAAGGACTCCGGCGACTGCTTCAGCGAGGCGGGGACCGGGCACGGCACGTTCGTCGCGGGCATCATCGGCGGCGCCAAGTACGGCGTGGCGCCCAAGGCCGACCTGGTACGGGTCCAGGGCGTCCTGTGCGAGAGCGACGGCGGCGGCTCGGCGGCGGCGGCCGAGGCGGCCCTGGTGAAGTCGGTCAAGTGGGTCACCGCGCACGCCCAGAAGCCCGCCGTGGTGAACATGTCGCTCAACCTCGACCACCGCTCGGCGGCCCTGGAGACCGCCGTGAAGAAGATGATCGCCGCGGGGATCCCGACGGTGGTGTCGGCCGGCAACTTCCACGACGACGCCTGCAAGCACTCCCCGGCCGGCGTCCCCGGCACCATCGTCGTGGCGGCCTCCACCTCCACCGACCGGGTGTGGAACGACAGCGGCTCCTACGGATCGGGCTACGGGCGGTGCGTGGACCTGTACGCGCCCGGCCAGAAGGTGACCTCCGCGCTCGCCGGTGGCGGCACGTACACGGAGACCGGCGGCGCGACGTCCTGGGCCGCGCCGCACGCGACCGGCGTGATCGCGCTCTACCTGTCGGCCCACCCCCACGCGACGGCCGACCAGGTCCACGTCTGGCTCGACCGCACGGCCACCCGCGGTGTCGTCCACGGCGTCCGCTCCGACACGCCGAACCGGCTGCTCAACACCGGCGGCATCTGAGCAGCGGGGCGCGGGGCGCGGGTCACGAGGTCCGGGTCACGAGGTGCGGCGGGCCAGGTCCGCCAGCACCTGGTGCAGGGGTTCGGCGGCGCGCCGGCGGTACTCCTGGATCGCCCAGCCGTTGCCGTCCGGATCGCTGAAGTACAGGAAGGTCGCGCCGTCGTCGGGGGTGTAGCGGACCGGCTCGGAGACCTCCAGGCCCCGCTCCAGCAGTTCCGCGCGGGCGGCGTCGATGTCGGCCACGCACAGCTGGAGGCCCTGGTAGGAGCCGGGTGCGGGGCGCGGGCCCCGCACCGCCTCCCAGATGCTGTCACCCAGCGCGATCGAGCAGCCCGAGCCCGGTGGCGTCAGCTGCACGATCCGCATGCCGGGCATGACCTCCTGGTCGATGTCCACATGGAACCCGACCTTGTCGCGGTAGAAGTCACGGGCCCGGTCGATGTCGCTCACGGGCAGCGGGACCACTTCGAGCGTGTACTGCATCCCCGGTCCTCCCAGGCCTCGGCAACGGCTCCCCCTCACCGAAGCCGAAAACCGTCCGCGGCGCCACCTGTCGTGCGGACGCCACCGTTCATCCGGAACTCACCCGTCCTCGCCCCGGCGCTTCCCCGCACCTCTCCGGTTACGCTCAAGTGCGTACGACCTTGATCGGAGTCAGCGGAGTCAGTGGAGTCGAGGAGGCCGGGGATGACGGCGGCGCCGGGGCGCAGGAGCAGTACCTTCACACGGCTGCTGCGGCACGGGTTCACCGATCCCTCCGCCGCCGAACGGCTGCTGGACGGGCCCGAGCTGGCTCCGGTGCGCAGCGATCCCATCCTGCTGGAGGCGCTGGGCGCGGTCGCCGACCCGGATCTCGCGCTGCGCGGTCTCGTCGGGCTGCTGGAGGCGCAGTCCGACCACACGGCCCGGCGCGGACTGCTCGACACGCTGATAGCGGCCAAGCCCCTGCGGGACCGGCTGCTGGGGGTGCTGGGGGCGTCCGCCGCGCTCGCCGAGCATCTGGCCCGGCACCCGCTGGACTGGGAGGCGCTGCTCACCTATGAGCCCCGGGACCTGCACCCCGGGGTGGAGGAGTTCGAGCGGGGCCTCGCACCGGCGGACGACCCCGTGTCGCTGCGGGTCGCCTACCGGCGCTGTCTGCTGTCGATCGCCGCCCGGGACGTCTGCGGGACGACCGATGTCGCCGAGACCGCCGCCGAACTCGCCGACCTCGCCACCGCCACCCTGCGCGCGGCGCTCCGGATCGCGATGGCGGCCGCCCCGCAGGACGCCGCGCTGTGCCGGCTCGCCGTCATCGCCATGGGCAAGTGCGGCGGCCACGAGCTGAACTACGTCTCCGACGTCGACGTCATCTTCGTCGGCGAGGCCGTCGAAGGGGCCGACGAGGGCAAGGCCCTGCGGGCCGCCACCAAGCTGGCCTCGCACATGATGCGGATCTGCTCCGAGACCACCGTGGAGGGGTCGATCTGGCCCGTCGACGCCAATCTGCGGCCCGAGGGGCGCAACGGGCCGCTGGTGCGGACGCTCAGCAGCCACCTCGCCTACTACCAGCGATGGGCCAAGACCTGGGAGTTCCAGGCGCTGCTCAAGGCCCGGCCGGTGGCGGGCGACCTGGACCTGGGCACCGCGTACATCACCGCCGTCGAGCCGCTGGTGTGGAAGGCCGCCGAGCGGGAGAACTTCGTCGTCGACGTGCAGAAGATGCGGCGGCGGGTGGTCCAGAACATCCCGGCCGCCGAGGTCGAGCGCGAGCTGAAGCTCGGGCCCGGCGGGCTGCGGGACGTCGAGTTCGCCGTCCAGCTGCTCCAGCTGGTGCACGGGCGGTCCGACGCCTCGCTGCGCAGCGGGACCACCCTGGACGCCCTCCAGGCGCTGGCCGCGGGCGGGTACGTGGGGCGCGCCGACGCCGTCCAGCTCGACGACGCCTACCGGTTCCTGCGGTCCATGGAGCACCGCATCCAGCTGTACCGGCTGCGCCGGACCCATCTCGTCCCCGAGGGCGAGGACGATCAGCGGCGCCTCGGACGCTCGCTCGGCCTGCGGGCCGATCCGGTGGTGGAGCTGAACCGGGAGTGGAAGCGGCACGCGGCCGTGGTCCGGCGCCTCCACGAGAAGATCTTCTACCGGCCCCTGCTCGACGCCGTCGCCCAACTCGCCACCGGAGAAGCCCGGTTGAGCCTGGAGGCGGCACGCGAGCGGCTGGTCGCCCTCGGGTACGCGGATCCCGCCGCGGCGCTCAGGCATCTGGAGGCGCTCGCCTCCGGCGTCAGCCGCAAGGCCGCCATCCAGCGCACCCTGCTCCCCGTGCTGCTCGCGTGGTTCGCCGACTCCGCCGACCCGGACGCCGGACTGCTCAACTTCCGCAAGGTGTCGGACGCGTTGGGCAAGACCCCCTGGTATCTCCGGCTGTTGCGGGACGAGGGGGCCGCCGCCGAGAACCTCGCCCGGGTGCTGTCGGCCGGACGCCTCGCCCCGGACCTGCTGCTGCGGGCCCCGGAGGCCGTCGCCCTGCTCGGCGACGGGGACGGGGACGGGGGCGGGCTCCAGCCGCGCGGGCGGGCCCCGCTGGAGCAGGAGACCCTGGCCACGGTGGGACGCGCGGAGAACGCCGAGCAGGCGGTCACCGCGGCCCGCGGGGTGCGCCGGCGCGAACTGTTCCGTACGGCGGCCGGGGACATCGTCAGTTCCTACGGCACCGAGACCCAGCCCGCCGAGCCCGACCAGGGGGCGCTGGTGGACCGGGTCGGCGCCGCCGTGTCCGATCTGACGGCGGCCACCCTCGCGGGGACCCTGCGAGCCGTCGTGCGCGAGGGCTGGGGGGACACGCTGCCGACGCGGTTCGCCGTGATCGGCATGGGCCGTTTCGGGGGCCACGAGCTCGGCTACGGATCGGACGCGGACGTGCTGTTCGTGCACGAGCCGCGGGAGGGCAGCGACGAACGGGAGGCCTCCGAGGCCGCGAACCGCGTGGTCGCCGAGATGCGCCGGCTGCTCCAGGTCCCGAGCGCCGATCCGCCGCTGCTGATCGACGCCGATCTGCGCCCCGAGGGGAAGTCCGGGCCGCTGGTGCGGACGCTGAAGTCGTACGAGGCCTACTACCGGCGCTGGTCGCTGGTGTGGGAGTCGCAGGCGCTGCTGCGGGCCGAACCCGTCGCGGGCGACGAGGAGCTGGGACGGCGGTTCATCGAGCTGATCGATCCGCTGCGGTATCCGGCGGAGGGGCTCGGGGAGGACGCCGTACGGGAGATCCGGCGGCTGAAGGCCCGGATGGAGTCGGAGCGGCTGCCGCGCGGCGCCGACCCCAAGCTGCACACCAAGCTCGGGCCGGGCGGGCTGTCCGACGTGGAGTGGACCGTGCAGCTGCTCCAGATGCGGCACGGGTGGGCGGAGCCGGGGCTGCGGACCACGCGCACCCGGGAGGCCCTCGCCGCCGCGTGCGCGGCGGGGCTCATCCCGGCGGAGGATGCGGAGACCCTGGACGAGGCATGGGTGCTGGCCACCCGGGTGCGCAACGCGGTGATGCTGGTCCGGGGCCGGGCCGGCGACACCTTCCCCTCGGAGAGCCGCGAGCTCACCGCCGTGGGACGTTACTTGGGGTACGGCCCGGGCCGCGTGGGGGAACTGCTGGACGGCTACCGCCGCACGGCCCGACGGGCCCGGGGAGTGGTGGAGCAGCTGTTCTACGGGGCGTGACGGCGAGTGGGCCGACTGGTCACCCGTCGCCGTCGCGCCCCGCGCCGAGGAGGGTGCGGGCGTGCTTCAGGAGGGCCTCCAGGCCCACCCCGAACGCCCGGTCCGCGCGGCCCTCGAGTTGTGCCCCGCGCCTCCCGGCGGCCGGTCGAGGAGGGTGCGGGCGTGGTTCAGGAGGGCCTCCGGGCCCACCTCGAACGCCCGGTCCGCGCGGCCCTCGGGGACCCCCGCCAGGTCCGGGGCCGAGCCCAGCACCAGGTTCTCCAGCGCGATGATCAGCGGCATCACGGCCGCCGGGGCGGAGCCCGCGTCCCGCAGCAGGGTCACCGCCCGCTCGTACTGCTCAGCCGCGCCGACCCAACCCTGCCAGCCAGCCACACTTGCCGAGCCGACCGAGCCGGCCGGGCCGACCGAGCCCGCCGAGCCGACCGAGCCGACCGAGCCGACCGAGCCGACCGAGCCGACCGAGCCGACCGAGCCGACCGAGCCCGCCGAGCCCGCCGAGCCCGCCGAGCCGACCGAGCCCGCCGGGCGGGCCGGGCACGCCTGGCGGGCCGGGCACGCCTGGCGGCTGCGGGATCTGCGTGACGCGGGCGCCACCGTCGCCCTCGGCTCGGACTGGCCCATCACCGGCTACGACGTACGCCCCGTCCTCGGGACGGCCCGCGCACCGCGCGGCGCGGCGTCGTCCCGCGCGGGCCTCACGGGCCTGGAGGCGGCTGAGTCCCCGGTACGCCCGACCGTCACCGGAGGCCATGCCGTCCACCGGGGGTGACCCTGCGGGTGGCGGAGGCCGGTCCGGCACTGCCGGGCACAGCCGCGGTGGCCGACCGCCGTCGCGGCGGAACGACCCGCCAGTGTCGACGACGCTCGTGATCAATACACCTAGGCCTTGGTGGGCAGGAGTGCCCCGCCCCGGCCGCGGGCCGGTACCAGCCTCGGCAGGGAGTACGGCAGGGCGCCGTACCACAGGCCCGCCACCGTGAAGCCGAAGGCGAGGCAGATGATGCCGCCCACCGCGTCCAGCCAGAAGTGGTTGGCGGTGGCGACGATGACGATCAGGGTCGCCGCCGGGTAGAGGAGGCCCAGGATCCGTACCCAGGGCAGTTTGGCCAGCGCGAAGATCGTCAGGCCGCACCACAGGGACCAGCCGATGTGCATGGACGGCATCGCGGCGTACTGGTTCGACATGTTCTTCAGATCGCCCGAGGCCATCGAACCCCAGGTCCGGTGGACCATGACGGTGTCGACGAAGTGGCCGCCGGTCATCAGCCGCGGCGGCGCCAGCGGATAGAAGTAGTAGCCGACCAGGGCGACCGCGGTGGTGGCGAAGAGGACCAGCCGGGTCGCGGCGTAGCGGCCCGGGTGACTGCGGTAGAGCCAGATCAGGACCGTCAGCGTGATGATGAAGTGCAGCGTGGCGTAGTAGTAGTTCATGCCCACGATCAGCCACGTCACCGAGTTCACGGTGTGGTTGACCGAGTGCTCGAAGGCGAGCCCCAGATGGTGCTCCATACGCCAGATCCAGTCCGCGTTGCGCAGCGCCTCGGAGCGCTGCTCGGGCACCGCGTTGCGGATCAGTGAGTACGTCCAGTAGCTCACCGCGATGAGCAGGATCTCGAACCAGAGGCGGGGCCGGCGCGGGGAGCGCAGCCGGGCGAATCGGCGCTCTCGGGCCCCGGCCGCGACGGCCTGTGGAACGGCCTGCTCACGGCCTTCCAACGGCGTCACGGTCGAGTCACCCATGGACACAAAGTCTGCCAGAAAAGCCCTCTTGGCCCGATCATCCTCCGGTCGGGTTGCCGCCGCATGTTCTACGGCGGACGCACTCCATCGTCTCCTACCGGCGCAGGGGAGGAAAGCCCCTTTTTCTCCACCCTGGGGACGAGCTAAGGACGATTCCGTTCCCCGGGGGCCGAAGCGGTCGAGCCGCGCACCACCAGTTCCGGCATGAACACGAACTCGCTGTGCGGCGCGGGCGTCCCGCCGATCTCCTCCAGCAGCGTGCGCACCGCGGCCTGGCCCATCGCGGGGACCGGCTTGCGGATCGTGGTGAGCGGCGGATCGGTGAAGGCGATCAGCGGGGAGTCGTCGAAGCCGACCACCGAGATGTCCTGGGGGACCGCGAGCCCCCGCTGCCGGGCCGCCCTTATCGCGCCGAGCGCCATCATGTCGCTGGCGCAGACGATCGCCGTACAGCCCCGGTCGATCAGGGCCGTCGTCGCGGCCTGCCCGCCCTCCAGGGTGTACAGGGAGTGCTGCACCAGCTCCGCCTCGATCTGCTCGGCGCCCAGCCCCAGCTGGTCCTGCATGGTGCGGACGAACCCCTCGATCTTGCGCTGCACGGGCACGAACCGCTTGGGGCCGAGGGCGAGCCCGATCCGGGTGTGGCCGAGGGAGGCGAGATGGGTGACCGCGAGGGTCATCGCCGCCCGGTCGTCGGGGGAGATGAACGGCGCCTGGACCTTCGGGGAGAACCCGTCGACCAGGACGAAGGGGACGCCCTGCGCGCGCAGCTGCTCGTAGCGCTGCATGTCGGCCGTGGTGTCCGCGTGCAGCCCCGAGACGTAGATGATGCCGGCGACCCCGCGGTCCACCAGCATCTCGGTCAGCTCGTCCTCCGTGGAGCCGCCCGGGGTCTGGGTGGCCAGCACGGGGGTGTAGCCCTGGCGGGTCAGCGCCTGCCCGATGACCTGGGCCAGGGCCGGGAATATCGGGTTCTCCAGCTCCGGTGTGATGAGGCCGACGAGGCCCGCGCTGCGCTGGCGCAGCCGGACCGGGCGTTCGTAGCCCAGGACGTCCAGTGCGGCGAGCACGGACTGGCGGGTGGTGGCGGCGACGCCAGGCTTGCCGTTGAGGACGCGGCTGACGGTCGCTTCGCTCACCCCCGCCTGCGCAGCGATGTCGGCAAGCCGTGTGGTCACAGACGTGGACTGTACCGGCCAGGTGTCGCCTTGCACACCAATCGGACGCCGCGGCCGACCCGTTGGCCTGCCTCGTCCGGGCTGCTGCGTCATCGCGCTCCCTCGTGGTCCTTCATGAAAGTGGATGGCAAGAGCTTGCAGAGTCTTGCACAGACCGCCCCACGTGCTCGACGGGCATAAACAAGCGTCTCACGGCGGTCGCCGTCCGGTCACGTCCGGATAACTTCCGAGCCCGCTTGCAAATTTTTGCTGCAAGGACTTTCGCGCCGCTTACAACGCTGTTACGTTCGGCCACGCCCGGCGGCGGCAACGGCGCAGTCGGCCAGTCGGCAGGGACGGTGGACGGGACCGCCCCCTGTAGCTACACGGGCTTTCACCCTCAAGGAGAACTCATGCGGCGTGGCATAGCGGCCACCGCGCTGGTGGCGTCCCTCGCCCTCGCGGCGACGGCCTGCGGCGGAGACGACAGCGGCAGCGACAACTCGAGCGGGCCGGTCACCATCACCTGGTGGGACACCTCCAACGCCACCAATGAGGCGCCGACGTACCAGGCCTTGGTCAAGGAGTTCGAGGCCGCCAACAAGAACATCAAGGTCAAGTACGTCAACGTGCCGTTCGACCAGGCGCAGAACAAGTTCGACACCGCCGCCGGCGCGTCCGGCGCCCCGGACATCCTGCGCTCCGAGGTCGGCTGGACCCCCGCCTTCGCCAAGAAGAGCTACTTCCTGCCGCTGGACGGCACCGAGGCGCTCACCGACCAGGCCAAGTTCAAGTCCAACCTGATCGAGCAGGCCAAGTACGACGGCAAGATCTACGGCGTGCCGTTCGTCACCGACACCCTCGCGCTCGTCTACAACAAGGCGCTGTTCGAGAAGGCCGGCATCACCGAGGCCCCCAAGACCTGGGACGACCTCAAGAAGGCCGCCGCCACCGTCAAGACCAAGACCGGCGTCGACGGCTACTGGGGCTCCACCCAGGCCTACTACGCCCAGAGCTTCCTCTACGGCGAGGGCACCGACACCGTCGACGTCGCCGCCAAGAAGATCACGGTGAACTCCGACGCCGCGAAGAAGGCGTACGGCACCTGGCTGAGCCTGTTCGACGGCAAGGGCCTGCACAAGGCCGACACCACCGCCGACGCCTACGCCCACATCCAGGACGCGTTCGTCAACGGCAAGGTCGCCGCGATCATCCAGGGCCCATGGGAGATCACCAACTTCTACAAGGGCACCGCCTTCAAGGACAAGGCCAACCTGGGCATCGCCACCGTCCCGGCCGGCTCCACCGGCAAGGCGGGCGCCCCGACCGGCGGCCACAACCTCTCGGTCTACGCCGGCTCGGACAAGGCCCACCAGGCCGCCGCGCTGAAGTTCGTCAACTTCATGACCTCGGCGAAGTCCCAGTCGACGATCGCGCTGAAGAACTCCACCCTGCCGACGCGCGACGACGCCTACACCGCCGCGGTCAAGGCGGACCCGGGCATCGCCGGCTACGGCGCGGTCCTCGCCGCCGCCCAGCCGCGCCCCGCGCTGCCGGAGTACAGCTCCCTGTGGGGTCCGCTCGACACCGAACTGCCCAAGATCGCGGGCGGCAAGGAGACCCTCGACCAGGGTCTGAGCACCGCCGAGACCGCCATCGCCAAGCTGGTGCCGGACTTCAGCAAGTGAGCCCCGCGTGGCCGCCGGATCCCTCGTGACACGGGGGAGGGATCCGGCGGCCACCGGCCTGTGAGCCGTACACCCCTTGAAGACCCGCTCGAAGACCCAGAAGGTGTCGAACCATGACAGTCGCCATCGACCGCGCGACCGGCAAGCGCCGCGGTGACCGTGAGCCAGGGCCCGGCCTGGGCGGGCGCCTGAAGCGGGGCTACCACAAGCACTGGTACGCCTACGTCATGATCGCCCCGGTGGCGGTCGTCCTCGGCGTCCTCGTGCTGTACCCCCTGGTGTACGGCCTCTACCTCACCCTCACCGACGCCAACAGCCTCAACACCGCGCGCACGATCGGCGTCAACCACATCGACGCCACCTACAAGTTCATCGGCCTCGACAACTACGCCGACATCCTCTGGGGCCCCACGGCGTACGACCGCTTCTGGTCGCACTTCGTCTGGACGATCGTCTGGACGGCCCTCTGCGTCACCCTGCACTACACCGTCGGCCTCGGCCTCGCCCTGCTGCTCAACCAGAAGCTGCGCGGCCGCACCCTGTACCGGCTGATCCTGGTGCTGCCCTGGGCGGTGCCCACCTTCGTCACGGTCTTCGGCTGGCGCTTCATGCTCGCCGACGGCGGCATCATCAACTCCGCCCTCGACGCCCTGCACCTGCCGTCGCCCTCCTGGCTGGAGGACACCTTCTGGCAGCGGTTCGCCGCGATCATGGTCAACACCTGGTGCGGTGTGCCGTTCATGATGGTCTCCCTGCTCGGCGGCCTCCAGTCGATCGACGCCTCCCTCTACGAGGCGGCCGAGATGGACGGCGCCAGCGCCTGGCAGCGGTTCCGGTACGTCACCGTCCCCGGCCTGCGGACCGTCAGCTCCACCGTCGTCCTGCTCGGCATCATCTGGACCTTCAACCAGTTCGCCGTGATCTTCCTGCTGTTCGGCAACACCGCCCCCGACGCGCAGATCCTCGTCACCTGGGCCTACTACCTCGGCTTCGGACAGCAGCCGCGCGACTTCGCCCAGTCCGCCGCCTACGGCATCCTGCTGCTGGCGATCCTGATCGTCTTCACCTCCTTCTACCGCCGCTGGCTCAACCGCAACGAGCAGCAGCTCGCGATCTGAGGCAGGAGTTCTCATGAGCACGACCACCGCGCAGACCTCCGCCCCCGCGAGCGAGGAGCACCCCGTGAAGGCACCGACGGCACCGCGCCGGGTCCGCCGCCGCGGCGAGACGGGCCTCGCCGGCTCCCTCGCCTCCCACGGCGTCCTGACCGTCGCGAGCCTGATCGCGCTGTTCCCGATCCTCTGGCTGGTCTATCTGTCCCTCGGCCCGGACAAGGACGACTACCTCCACCCGGGCGGCATCTGGGACAAGATGACGTTCGCCAACTACACGTTCGTCCTCGAACACACCGAGTTCTTCGACTGGCTGAAGAGCTCGCTCATCGTCACCCTCGGCACCACGGCCATCGGCGTGCTCATCGCCGCCACCACCGGCTACGCCGTCTCCCGGATGCGCTTCCCGGGCTACAAGAAGTTCATGTGGGTGCTGCTGGTGACCCAGATGTTCCCGGTCGCCGTCCTGATGGTCCCGATGTACCAGATCCTCTCGGACCTCAAGCTCATCGACAACTACTTCGGCCTGGTCCTCGTCTACTGCACGACGGTCATCCCGTACAGCGCGTGGCTGCTCAAGGGGTACTTCGACACCATCCCCTTCGAGATCGACGAGGCGGGACGCGTCGACGGGCTCACCCCGTTCGGCACCTTCTTCCGGCTGATCCTGCCGTTGGCCAAGCCCGGCCTCGCGGTGGCCGCGTTCTACAACTTCCTCACCGCCTTCAGCGAGGTCGCCTTCGCCTCGACGTTCATGCTCAGCGACGACAAGTACACCCTGGCCGTCGGCCTCCAGTCCTTCGTCAGCGAGCACGACGCCCAGCGCAACCTCATGGCCGCGACCGCGGTGCTGATCGCCCTGCCCGCCGCCGCGTTCTTCTACCTCGTGCAGAAGAACCTGGTGACCGGGCTCACGGCCGGCGGCACCAAGGGCTGACCGCCGGTTGAGCCGCGAGGGGCCGTCGTTCGTCTGCGGCTCCGTCGTGGTTGCTCGCGCCCACGCGGCGGAGCCGCACATTGATAGAGCCCCGCGCCCCTCTGGGGCGCGGGTGGCGGCCGTGGTCACCATCCGACCCCGCTGTGACCACGGCCGCCTCGTCCCCCGTCCGCCGTATCCACCTCTGCCCGATGACTCTGTTACGTATAGGACGCCATGAGCCAGCAGCACTCCGCAGCCCCGGCCCCCACCCCCACCTCCGCAGCGGCCGTCGTCACCGTCGGCACACGCCGTGACTGGTGGCGGGACGCGGTGATCTACCAGGTGTACCCGCGCAGCTTCGCCGACAGCAACGGCGACGGCATGGGCGACCTGGAAGGCGTACGCTCCCGCCTCCCGTACCTGCGCGACCTCGGCGTGGACGCCGTGTGGCTCAGCCCCTTCTACGCCTCCCCGCAGGCCGACGCCGGCTACGACGTCGCCGACTACCGCGCCGTCGACCCGATGTTCGGCAATCTGCTCGACGCCGACGCCCTGATCCGCGACGCCCGCGCGCTCGGCCTGCGCATCATCGTCGACCTGGTCCCCAACCACTCCTCCGACCAGCACGAGTGGTTCAAGCGGGCGGTCGCGGAGGGGCCGGGTTCCCCCCTCCGCGACCGCTACCACTTCCGCCCGGGCAAGGGGAAGAACGGCGAACTCCCGCCCAACGACTGGGAGTCCATCTTCGGCGGCCCCGCCTGGACCCGGGTCACCGAGCCGGACGGCACGCCCGGCGAGTGGTACCTGCACCTCTTCGCGCCCGAGCAGCCCGACTTCAACTGGGAACACCCGGCGGTCGGCGACGAGTTCCGCTCGATCCTGCGCTTCTGGCTGGACATGGGCGTGGACGGCTTCCGTATCGACGTCGCCCACGGACTGGTGAAGGCGGCCGGTCTCCCCGACCTCGGCTCCCACGACCAGCTCAAACTGCTGGGCAACGATGTCATGCCGTTCTTCGACCAGGACGGCGTCCACGACATCTACCGCCAGTGGCGGCTCATCCTCGACGAGTACTCGGGCGAGCGCATCTTCGTCGCGGAGGCCTGGACCCCCACCGTCGAGCGCACCGCGAACTACGTGCGTCCCGACGAGCTGCACCAGGCCTTCAACTTCCAGTACCTGTCGACGGAATGGGACGCGAAGGAGCTCCGTACGGTCATCGACCGCACCCTGGAGGCGATGCGCCCGGTCGGCGCCCCGGCGACCTGGGTCCTGTCCAACCACGACGTGACCCGCCACGCCACCCGCTTCGCCAACCCGCCCGGCCTCGGCACCCAGATCCGCACCGCCGGCGACCGCGAGCTCGGCCTGCGCCGCGCCCGCGCGGCCACCCTCCTCATGCTGGCCCTGCCCGGCTCGGCCTACGTCTACCAGGGCGAGGAACTCGGCCTGCCCGACGTCGTCGACCTCCCCGACGAGGTCCGCCAGGACCCGGCCTACTTCCGCGGCGCCGGCCAGGACGGCTTCCGCGACGGCTGCCGGGTGCCGATCCCGTGGACCCGCGGGGGATCGTCGTACGGCTTCGGCACGGGCGGCAGCTGGCTGCCCCAGCCCGCGGAGTGGGCGGACCTCAGCGTCGAGGCCCAGCAGGGCGTGGCCGGCTCCACCCTGGAGCTCTACCGCTCCGCCCTGCACCTGCGCCGCGCGAAGCCCGACCTGGGCGCCGGTGACGCGGTGGAGTGGCTGAAGGCCCCGGAGGGCGTCCTCGCCTTCCGCCGCGGCGAGTTCGTCTGCACCGCCAACACCTCCACCGAGCCGGTCCGCGTCCCGTCGTACGGGCGCGTCCTCCTCACCAGCGGCGAGATCACCGAGACGGACGGCGAGACCAAGCTCCCGGCCGACACGACCGTGTGGTGGACCACGGCCTGACGTGCTCTCAAGGACCCTGCCACTTCTTCGGGAAGCGGTGGGGTCCTTTGTCTTCCACCTCGGTGCCTTCGGCCCTGAGCATGCGGACCTCTTGATCGATGTGCGACGAAGGAGGGCCTGTGCTCACCTGTAAAGAGGTGAGCGAATCAGACTTCTCCGTGGATGTGGTCCGGATGAACATCCGAAGGGTTTTGGCTACGTGGACTCCGGTGATGATGGCTGCGACAGTCGGTCTCGGCGTTCCGGTGAACGCACCGGCGACGGCCGCTACCGGTTCATTTCCCGAGGCGGGGGCGTATGCCACACAGGGAGACAGCACCATCATCTCGGACGACGGAGAGCTACAGGTTTCCTGGATAGCCAGTCAGGTGTTCCCGTGGGAAGGCGGGATACCGACCCGCTGGCAGGTCGACGTGATCTATGCCAACACATCGGACAAAGTTCTCTACTTGAACTGCGAAGGCTGGGACAGCAGCAACGTCAGAGAGACCATATTCAGGGACGGCAAGAACATCGGCTACGTAGAGGCGGAGCATGACCTCTGCAGCGACCACCCGGACTGGAATGCCAACCTCAGCCCGCAGCACCGACTCCTCCTTTCGTGGGCCGTGTTCCACAACGTCCCATGGAAGGGTGACGAGGTTTCACTGCAGTGGGGCGACTACGGGACGTCCAAGCGCCTGGACCCCTTCGGCCACTGAGGACCCGGCGAGGGCCCACCGAGCAGCCGCCGTTTTCGTGAGGAAGGTAGAACCCATGTCCGAGCTCTCGGGCGATTCACGGACGACGATTTCCGTAACGGGTAGCCCCCGGCCGCGACCCGAGGCCGTCGCGCAGCAGTGAAGAAGTAGCCTGAAACGAGTCGGTGTTGTGCCCGTATGCCGATGCCGAGACTGCCGTGCGACAGGCCGCCGGGTGGGTGTGCGAGCGGCCGCCGGTCGGTACACGCAGCTCAGCCCATACCGTTTTGCCAGGGGCGGCCGGGCGAGGAGTGACGCCCCAGTCGTCCGCGAGGGCGGCGACGAGGAGTAGGCCGCGGCCGGACTCTGATGTGGAGTCGGGGGTCGGGGGAGCGGACGGGGGCTGCTTCTCGGCTCGGGTGTCGGTCACCTCGATGCGGAAGGCGCCCTCGGCCAGGGTGAGTTGGACGTGGAAGTCCCTGCCGGGCACGTGGCCGTGGCGTACGGCGTTGCCGGTGAGTTCTGCCGTGATGAGGGTGAGGGTCTCGTTGACCGGGGTCGTGTAGGGGTGGCCCCAGTCGTCCAGGCGGTGCGAGACCAGTCGGCGGGCGAGGCGGGCGCCGCGTGGGGTCGAGGTGAAGCGCATGGCGAACTTGTGTTCGGGTGCGAGGTGCTGCGGCATATGCCCGTTCGGGGGAGTTGCTGACTTCATGCGGTCAACGGTGGCGGACTCTGCGTAGCGTTGAACAGGAGTGACGTGCTGACGAGTGCGGGCTGTACACGTGGGCGGCGCGCTTGTACGTGGGTGGCCGTGAAGGTCGTACGGGAGGAGCTGCGGCGTGGACGACGAGGTTCAGCAGCCGGAGTATGAGGTCGGGACGGGCATGCTGTGTGTGTTCGGGCGGCAGTTGAAGCTGTTCCGGGATCGTGCGGGGATGGACCGCGCGAGGCTTGGTTCGCTGACCGGGTACTCGGCCTCGACGATCGCGTCGTTCGAGCAGGCGAGACGTATTCCGCCGCCGAAGTTCATCGACCAGGCGGATGAGGTGCTGGGTGCTGGTGGGGTGTTGGGCGCGAGCAAGGAGGAGGTGGCTCGGGCCCAGTATCCGGCGTTTTTCCGGGATGCGGCACGCTTGGAAGCTGAGGCCGTCGAACTCCATGTGTACGCGAACCAGGCGGTGCCGGGGCTCTTGCAGACGGAGGAGTATGCGCGGGCCATCTTCATGATGATGCGGCCGCCCATGGATGACGATCTGATCGAACAGCGAGTGTCCGCGCGCCTGGCCCGGCAGGAGATCTTGTCGAGCCGCGATGCGCCGCTCGCCAGCTTTGTCATCGATGAGGCTGTGCTGAGGCGTCCGATCGGAGGACGGCGAGTCCTGCGCGGTCAGCTTGAGCACATTCTCCTCACGCAGGAGCGGCGGAACGTCGAGATCCAGGTGATGCCGCTCGACCGTGAGGAGAACGCTGGTATGGCTGGTCCCTTCACCTTGATCGAAACGAAGGAAGGGCGCAGGATCGCGTACGCAGAGGTGCAGAACGTGAGTCGCTTGCAGACGGAGCGGGAGCGGGTCCGTGCGCTGGAGGTCAAGTACGGAATCATCCGTGCGCAGGCCCTGACTCCCCGTGAATCATTGACGTACGTAGAGAAGTTGCTGGGAGAGCCATGAACGCGCATGTACATCAGCCGCCGATAGAACAGTTGACATGGCGAAAGAGCAGCTACAGCAGCGAGGAAGGCGGCGAATGCGTCGAGGTCGCCGTCCCCGCCGGCACGGTCCACGTCCGCGACTCGAAGGACACCACCCGTACCGCACTGGCCGTACAACCCAGGGCCTGGACCGCGTTCGTCGAGTTCGCGGCACTCTGACAAGGACACATGATCGGCGGGCGGCTCCGGGCGCAGTCCCGTCACCCATCGGCGCCCTCTCCAGTCGCGGAGCGGGGCGCCGGCCAGAAGTGCCCTCGGGCCCGTCAGGGCGTTCGACGCCCTTCAACGCACTGCGTGTCAACCTTACGAGTCCCCGGGCGTCGACGGCATGCCGCCCGTCACCTCTGGCCACGACTTCGGGGCTGGGCCGAACGCCCGACGACCAGCCCTCACCGCCAGAGAGGCGAGGGCGGCGTTGGCGCCACCACCTATCACCGCGCCGATACCGAACGGTGCCACTCGGCCGAGAACGATGATTCCCTGCTTGGTTCCGTACTTCGTGACGAAGTTCTTCCCCAGGATCTTGTTGATCTGGCGCAACGTCTCGACCGGTACCTTGGCGACAACCTGACGTCCCCAGTGTTGCCCCGTCCGCTCGGCGACCTTGGTAATGGTGGTGGACCCGCTCCCGCCGAGCATGATTCCCAGCACGATAGTCCGGCGGCGCTCGACCTCGTCGATGGGGACGCCGTGGACTTCGGCGATCGAAAGCGCGAAGAGCGCGCTCAGCTCAAGAGACGAGAGAGTTTCGCCTGCCGACAGTGCCAGTGCGACTCCCGTCCCGACGCCGGGCGCGGCTGCGGTTGCTCCCACCGCGGCACCCGTCCCGCTCAAGGCGCTGACGTACATCCGCTCCAGATTGCGGATCACCTGTGCCGGTGTCGCCTCTGGGTTTCGCTGGCGGGCTCGGGCGATGTTCTTGCGTACCAGCGGGGTCTGGAGGTCGATTGCCTTGTCGAGGAGATCGAGGGCTCGCTGCCCACGTACGGCTGCTTCCGGATCCGGTCCGTCGTGGGTATCTGTTGCCATGCCTTGGCCCCCCAGGTCGTCACATCCCAACTGAAGTTGTCACTTAATCAGCTGGAAAGCCCTCGCGTCAGATGAACCAGGGATGCCGGGGGGCCGGTGCGGCAGACGCCGACGACTTCTGCCGATGGGGCGGGCGTCTTTGTCGTCACTGGTGGAGACGATGTGTTCGTGTTCGCGGCGCTGAGGGCGCCCCCCCCCACGTGTGGCGCCCTCAGTGTGTCATCCGCGTCAGCCGACGCTGCCATACTCCACGGGGAAGTCCGGCGGCCAGGGCAGGGCGAAGTCGAACAGGGACGGGTCCTCGAACTCTCGGTCTGCCTCGCGCCATGAGGGGTTGCCGGAGACGACGAAGCTGTCCCCGTCGGATTCGATCATCCAGGTGAAGCCCGCATCCTCGGCGGCGAGGTCATGGCGCTCTATCAGCACCGCGAACTCGGCCTCCGACGCCAAGCGGACGTGGAGCCCGTTCTCGTAGATGGGCTTGAGCAGCATGAGCTCCACATGCCCGAAGTACACCTCGACGCGGGTGTCCGTGTTGTCGACCGCGGTGGCGTCGCTGCGCAGCAGCAGCTGCCGGTGAGACGCTGCGAAGCTGACCACCCGGAACAGACGTCCCTCTCGTACGAAATCCGGCATTCTCTCTGTTCTTCCTGCCCTCGGTGTTCTCGGAGGCCTCGGGGTCCTCGGCTCGCTGGACCCGGATCACCTTGAGACGCGGCGTCGCCACTTCCCACACGGTGGCGCGCGGCCTCCTGACGGGATGTCATTCATAACTTCCTGCACTTCTTTCACGCCACCCCCTGCCCTTCTCGGCCATCGCACCCTTAACATCACGCCACCGCAAGGTTTCTGAAAGATTGCAGCAAGAACCTTCAATGGAGAAGGAACCCCCACATGGTCAGCAGCAGAACCCTTTCGGGCGCCGTCGCCCTCGCCGCCGGAGCGGCCCTCATGGCTCCCGCGACCGCCGCCCACGCCACCCCGCCCGGTACCAAGGACGTCACCGCCGTCCTGTTCGAGTGGAACTTCGCCTCCGTCGCGAAGGAGTGCACCACCACCCTCGGCCCGGCCGGCTACGGATACGTCCAGGTCTCCCCGCCCGCCGAGCACATACAGGGCTCGCAGTGGTGGACGTCGTACCAGCCGGTCAGCTACAAGATCGCCGGGCGCCTCGGTGACCGCGCCGCGTTCCAGAGCATGGTGAACACCTGCCACGCGGCGGGCGTCAAGGTCGTCGTCGACACGGTCATCAACCACATGGCGGCGGGCAGCGGCACCGGCACCGGCGGCTCCTCGTACACGAAGTACGCCTACCCGGGCCTGTACTCCTCCTACGACTTCGACGACTGCACCTCCCCGGTGACCAACTACCAGGACCGCTGGAACGTCCAGCACTGCGAGCTGGTGAACCTCGCCGACCTGGACACCGGCGAGGAGTACGTCCGCAAGACCATCGCCGGCTACATGAACGACCTGCTCACCCTGGGCGTCGACGGCTTCCGCATCGACGCGGCCAAGCACATCGACACCGCCGACCTGGCCAACATCAAGTCCCGGCTGACGAACCCGGGCGCGTACTGGAAGCAGGAGGTCATCTACGGCTCCGGCGAGGCCGTCCAGCCCACCGAGTACACCGGCAACGGCGATGTGCAGGAGTTCCGTTACGCCTACGACCTCAAGCGGGTCTTCAACAACGAGAACCTCGCCTATCTGAAGAACTACGGCGAGGGCTGGGGGTATCTGAGCAGCTCCGTCGCGGGCGTCTTCGTCGACAACCACGACACCGAGCGCAACGGCTCCACCCTCGACTACAAGGACGGCGCGAACTACACCCTCGCCAACGTCTTCATGCTGGCGTACCCGTACGGCGCCCCGGACATCAACTCCGGCTACGAGTGGTCCGACACGGACGCCGGTCCGCCCAACGGCGGTACGGTCAACGCCTGTTGGCAGGACGGCTGGAAGTGCCAGCACGCCTGGCCGGAGATCCTCCGCATGGTCGCCTTCCGCAACGCCACCCGCGGCGAGGCAGTCTCCGACTGGTGGGACAACGGGGGCGACGCGATCGCCTTCGGGCGCGGCGGCAAGGGGTACGTGGCCATCAATCATGAGAGCGGCTCCCTGACCCGGACCTACCAGACCTCCCTGGCCGCGGGGACGTACTGCAACGTCCAGAACAACACCACGGTGACGGTGAATTCGAGTGGCCAGTTCACGGCCACCCTCGGCGCCAACACCGCCCTGGCGATCTACACCGGCAAGTCGAGCTGCTGAGCCCCAGTACCTCTACCAGGGCCTGGACCCGGCCGCCACGGGCCCGTACGACACGCTCCCGTGGCGGCTGGGCCTGCTCACCCAGACGAACTCGAACTGCTGAGGCCTACCTCCAGGTGTCGCTCGTGGTGTATCCGGACGAACTGCCCGTCGTGTACGAGCGGTTCGTCCCGGACTCCCAGGTGACCGTCCCCGACGCGTCCTTCTTGATGAACTTGTATTCGAAGGCCGTGCTCTTCGGGACGATCACCGTCCTGCTCCACGTCGGGTAGGACGCCGAGGACAGCGGGATCGCGTCGGCGGTGTTCCAGGAGCCGAGCGAGGCGATCGAGCCGACGACGTAGACGTTGGTGCCCCAGGTCGTCGTCGCGTTGACGTTGAAGGTGACGTCGGTGGCGCTCGCGGTGGCCACGTTCCAGGAGCTGTTGACCGTGATCGCCGAAGTCGCCGTCGCGGCCGTCCGGTTGGCGTTGGACTCCCAGGTCACGTTCCCGGAGGCGTCCTTCTTGATGTACTTGAACTCGAACGACGTGTTGATCGGCACGCTCACCTCGCCCGACCAGACCGGGTAGCCCGAGGAGGACAGGGCGACCGCCTTGGAGGTGTCCCAGCCGCCGAGGGCCGCGATCGAGCCGACGACGAAGACGTTCGTGCCGGTGGCCGTCGACGCGTACTCGTTGAACGTCGTGCTCACCGTCGACGTGGAGCCGCCGCCGTCACCGCCGCCCGGGTCCTCGCAGCCGACCGTGCAGGTGTAGGAGCCGTCGTAGAAGGCGATCGCGCTCTTCGCCGGGATGGTGAGGGAGGCGCTGCCGCCCGAGACGGTGACCGTGCTCGCGCCGCCGTCGATCACGTTCTTGTACGTGCCGTCGGCCATACCGGTCGTGAAGGTGTACGTGGCGCCGGCGGAGCCGTTGTTGAGGGCGAAGAAGCCCGCTCCGCTGCGGCCGAAGCCGATGACGCTCGACGACTTGGTCTGCCAGTTGGAGACGGCGGCGGTGTCGGTGGCGTTGTGCCAGGCGACCATGCCGACGACCGCGGTGTCCCGGTCGAGGCAGTACCAGGAGCCGTTCGCGCAGTCGGTGTCGGTGACGAAACCGGCGGAGTTCGGCGGGGCCTGGTCGCTCTGCGTCCACTCCCAGCTCGCGTACACGGTCGGCGTGGACCACTTGTAGGCGAGCTGGAAGAGGTTGGCGAGCTTGTAGGAGTCGCCGTCCTTGTAGCTCATGTGCAGTCCGTTGCGCTCGGTGTCGTGGTTGGTCACGAAGGACACCGAGTTGGCGGCCGGCAGGATGCCGGAGGAGGACAGCGACTCCAGATCGCTGACATTGCCCTGGAACGCCGACTTCAGCTTGCTCGCGTAGGTGAAGTCCAGGACGTCACCGGAGGCGTAGTAGTCGGCCGGCTGCGGGGTCGAGCCCGGGTAGATCTCCTGGAAGACGTACGGCGTCGCCCCCGAGGTCGTGGTGGTCAGCCTGGCCTCGATCGCCGCGAGGTCGGCCTCGGGGATGTGCTTGGCCGCGTCGACCCGGAAGCCGTCCACCCCGAGCGCGATCTGCTTGTTGAGGAAGGCCGCGATGCCGGAGCGGACGTTGTCGTTCTCCGTCTCCAGGTCGGGCAGGCCGAGCAGTTCGCAGTTCTGCACCTCGGAGAGGTTCGACCAGTCGTCGATGATCAGGTCGGAGTCGTTGCAGTCGTCGGACTGGTGGTAGTCGCCCGGGTCCCAGTCCGGGGTGTCGTACTTGTTGGTGAGGGTCGTGCCGTTGTAGCCGGTGCCGGTCTGGGCGGCGGTGTGGTTGATCACCGCGTCCGTGTAGACCTTGACGCCCGCGTCATGGCAGGCGGTCACCATCGAGGCGAACTTCGCCGCCGTACCGAAGCGGCTGTTCAGGTTGTAGGAGTACGGCTGGTAGACGTCCCACCAGTAGTACGAGGACTGCTTGAGGGACTCGGCGGGCGGGGCGACCTGGACGGCGCCGTAGCCGGCCGGGCCGAGGACGTCGGTGCACTCGTCGGCGATGGAGTCCCAGTTCCATTCCCACAAGTTGGCGATGACATCGCCCTTGGCGGTGGTGTCGGCGTGGGCGGCACCGGCGGGCAGCGCGACGGCTCCGGCGAGGGCCAGGGTGGCGGCGGCCGCGGCGGTGGCGGCGCGCCGGAGGACACCCGGGGGGTGGTGTCTGGTGGTCATGTGCGGCTCCGGAAAGGGGTTTCGTGTTTCAACAACCCGTGAGAGTGGGGCAGTTGCGAAGGGCCCGTCAAGGCTCCGGTGCAAATTCTTGCTGTTGCTTGCAAGACTCTTGCTGTAAACCTTTCGGCAGCGATACGGTCGCGCGGGGTCGGACCCAAGAGAGCCGCCGTCGCTAGGAGTTCACACCGGTGATACACGTCAGACGGGTCGCGGCCGTCGCCGTCGCGGCCCTGGCCGCCGCGCTCGTACAGCCGCTCGCCGCCCACGCGGACAGCCCGCCCCCGCCGCCCTCCGACGCGAGGCTCGCCGCCGAGCCCGCCCGGCACGACGACACCCGCGAGCAGTTCTACTTCGTCATGCCGGACCGTTTCGCCAACGGGGACACCGCCAACGACAAGGGCGGTCTGACCGGTTCACGGATGACCACCGGCTACGACCCCACCGACAAGGGCTTCTACCAGGGCGGCGACCTCAAGGGGCTGACCAAGCGCCTCGACTACATCAAGGGTCTCGGCACCACCGCCATCTGGATGGCCCCGATCTTCAAGAACCGGCCCGTGCAGGGCACCGGCAGCAACGCCTCGGCCGGCTACCACGGTTACTGGATCACCGACTTCACCCAGGTCGACCCGCACTTCGGCACCAACAAGGATCTCGAGACGCTCATCGCCAAGGCGCACGCCAAGGGCATGAAGGTGTTCTTCGACGTCATCACCAACCACACCGCCGACGTCGTCGACTACGAGGAGAAGTCCTACGACTACCTCTCCAAGGGCGCCTTCCCCTATCTGACCAAGGACGGCGAGCCCTTCGACGACGCCGACCACGCGGCAGCCGGGAAGAAGTTCCCCGCCGTCGACGCCGACTCCTTCCCGCGCACCCCGAAGGTCACGTCGACGTCCAAGGTGCCGTCCTGGCTCAACGACCCGACGATGTACCACAACCGGGGCGACTCGACGTACGCCGGTGAGTCCACGACCTACGGCGACTTCTCCGGCCTCGACGACCTGTGGACCGAGCGGCCCGAGGTCGTCAGCGGGATGGAGAGGATCTACCAGCGCTGGGTCAGGGACTTCGACATCGACGGCTTCCGGATCGACACCGTGAAGCACGTGAACATGGAGTTCTGGACCCAGTGGGCGACCGCCCTCGACGCGTACGCGGCGAAGCAGGGCCGCAAGGACTTCTTCATGTTCGGCGAGGTCTACTCCGCCGACCCGTCGATCACCTCCCCGTACGTCACCCAGGGCCGCCTCGACGCCACCCTCGACTTCCCCTTCCAGGAGGCGGCCCGCCAGTACGCCTCCCAGGGCGGCAGCGCACAGAAACTCGCCGGTGTCTTCGCCGACGACTACACGTACACGACCGACAAGGCCAACGCGTACGAGCAGGTCACCTTCCTCGGCAACCACGACATGGGCCGCATCGGCTACTTCCTGAACCAGGACAACCCGAAGGCCACCGACGCCGAACTGCTCAAGAAGGACCGGCTCGCCAACGAGCTGATGTTCCTCAGCCGCGGCAACCCGGTCGTCTACTACGGCGACGAACAGGGCTTCACCGGCTCCGGCGGCGACAAGGACGCCCGCCAGACGATGTTCGCCTCCAAGGTCGCCGACTACCTCGACGACGACGAGATCGGCACCGACCGCACCCACGCGAGCGCCGCCTATGACACGAGCGCCCCGCTGTACCGGCGGATCGCGGCCCTCGCCCAGCTCCGCAAGGCCAACCCGGCGCTGACGGACGGCGTCCAGACCGAGCGGTACGCGGCGGACGGCGCGGGTGTCTACGCCTTCTCGCGCACCGACGCGAAGAGCGGCGCCGAGTACGTCGTCGCCTTCAACAACGCGGACACCGCACGCACGGCGACCTTCGCGACCGGGTCCGCGCGCATGGCCTTCCACGGGATCTACGGCACCAGGAGCACGGTCACCTCCGGCGCCGACAAGAAGATCACCGTCACCGTCCCGGCCGGTTCGGCGATCGTCCTCAAGGCCGCCGGACCGCTCGCCAAGCCCGCCACCAGGCCGACGCTCACCCTGACGGCCCCGGCGGCCGGCGCCACCGGAACCGTCGAGCTCAGTGCCGACGTGGACGGCGGGCAGCTCGACCGGGTCGTCTTCGCCGCCCAGACCGGCAACGGGAAGTGGCAGACCCTCGGCTCCGCCGACCACGCCCCCTACAAGGTCACCCAGACCCTCGGCAAGGACGTCCCGGCCGGAACCGCCCTGCGCTACAAGGCTGTCGTCGTCGACTCGGCCGGCCGGACCGCGAGCGCCACCGCCACGAGCACCACCGGCACCCCGCCCGCCGAGGAGACCCCCACCGCCTCCTCCCGCGACTACGCGATCGTCCACTACAAGCGCACCGACGGCGACTACACCGACTGGGGCCTGTACGCCTGGGGCGACCTCGCCGACGGCGAGGCGACGGACTGGCCGGCCAGCCACCCCTTCACCGGCCGTGACGCGTACGGCGCCTTCGCCTACGTCAAGCTCAAGCCCGGCGCCTCGTCGATCGGCTTCCTCGTCATCGACAAGGACGGCACCAAGGACGTCTCCGCCGACCGCACGATCGACGTCACCGAGACCGGCGAGGTCTGGATCGAGCAGGGCAAGGAGGACGTGCAGACGGAGCGGCCCGACTACCCCGCCCAGGACAAGTCGAAGGCGATCCTGCACTACCACCGCGCCGACGGGGACTACGACGGCTGGGGCCTGCACGTCTGGACGGGCGCCGCGAACCCCACCGAGTGGTCCAACCCGCTGAAGCCGGTGCGGACCGACGCCTACGGCGCCGTCTTCGAGGTGCCGCTCACCGACGGGGCCACCAGCCTCAGCTACATCCTCCACAAGGGCGACGACAAGGACCTGCCCGCCGACCAGTCCCTGGACCTCACGGCGAACGGCCATGAGGTGTGGCTGCTGGGCGGCCAGGAGAAGTACCTCCTCCCGCAGCCGGCCGGATCCGCCGCCGCGCTCGACCTGACCACCTCCAAGGCGGTCTGGATCGACCGCGACACCGTCGCCTGGAACGGCTCCGAGGCCGCCGCCTCCACCCAGCTCCTGTACTCCCACGACGGCTCGATCACCGTCGACAAGGGTGCGCTGACCAGCGACGACGAGCGCTGGCTGCGGCTGTCGAAGACCACGCTCACCGACGCCCAGAAGGCGAGGTTCCCGCACCTGAAGGCCTACACCGCGTGGTCCGTCGACCCGCGCGACCGCGACCGGGTGCGTGAGGCGCTCGGCGGACAGCTCGTCGCCTCCCAGCGGGCCGTGAACGGGGCGGTCCTGGCCGCGACGGGCGTCCAGATCGCCGGAGTGCTCGACGATCTGTACCCCGGCGCCACCAAGGCGAAGCTGGGCCCGACCTTCCGGGACGGCCGCCCCACGCTGGCCGTCTGGGCGCCTACCGCGCAGAAGGTGTCCCTGGAGATCGGCGGCCCCCTGGTGAAGATGAGGCGTGACGCCGGCACCGGCGTCTGGTCCGTCACCGGCCCCCGGTCCTGGAAGGGCAAGGCCTACCGGTACGTCGTGAAGGTCTGGGCGCCCAGTGTCCGCAAGGTCGTCACCAACCAGGTCACCGACCCCTACTCGGTCGCCCTGACGGCGGACTCCGCGCGCAGTCTCGTGGTCGACCTCGACGACAAGTCCCTGGCGCCGGGCGGCTGGTCCTCGTACACCAAGCCCCAGGCGGTGCCGCTCAAGGACGCCGAGATCCAGGAGCTGCACATCCGGGACTTCTCCGTCGCGGACCCGACCGTGCCGGCGCAGGACCGCGGCACCTACCTCGCCTTCACCGACAGGAACAGCGACGGCTCCAAGCATCTGCGCGCCCTGGCGGAGTCGGGCACGTCGTACGTCCATCTGCTGCCCGCCTTCGACATCGCCACCATCCCCGAGAAGAAGGCCGACCAGGCCACCCCCGACTGCGACCTCGCCTCCTACGCGGCCGACTCCGACCAGCAGCAGGAGTGCGTCGCGAAGACCGCCGCGAAGGACGCCTACAACTGGGGCTACGACCCGTACCACTACACGGTCCCCGAGGGCTCGTACGCCACCGACCCGGACGGCACCGCGCGCACGGTCCAGTTCCGGAAGATGGTCAAGTCCCTGAACGGGGACGGCCTGCGGGTCGTCATGGACGTCGTCTACAACCACACCGCGGCGAGCGGCCAGGCGGACACCTCCGTCCTGGACCGGATCGTCCCCGGCTACTACCAGCGCCTCCTCGCCGACGGATCGGTCGCCAACAGCACCTGCTGCGCCAACACCGCCACCGAGAACGCCATGATGGGCAAGCTGGTCGTGGACTCGGTCGTCACCTGGGCCAAGGAGTACAAGGTCGACGGCTTCCGCTTCGACCTCATGGGTCACCACCCGAAGGCCAACATCCTCGCCGTCCGCAAGGCGCTCGACGCGCTGACCCCCGCCAGGGACGGCGTGGACGGCAAGAAGATCATCCTGTACGGCGAGGGCTGGAACTTCGGCGAGGTCGCCGACGACGCCCGGTTCGTGCAGGCCACCCAGAAGAACATGGCCGGCACGGGCATCGCGACCTTCTCCGACCGGGCGCGGGACGCGGTGCGCGGCGGCGGGCCCTTCGACTCCGACCCCGGCGTCCAGGGCTTCGCGTCCGGCCTGTACACCGACCCCAACTCCTCCACGGCCAACGGGACGACGGCCGAGCAGAAGGCCCGCCTCCTGCACTACCAGGACCTGATCAAGGTCGGTCTGTCCGGCGACCTCGCCGCCTACCGGTTCACCGACACCGACGGCAAGGAGGTCACCGGCGCCGGGGTCGACTACAACGGGCAGCCCGCCGGATACGCGGCCGCGCCCGGCGACGCCCTCGCCTACGCCGACGCGCACGACAACGAGTCCCTGTTCGACGCCCTCGCCTACAAGCTGCCCTCGTCGACGAGCGCCGCCGACCGGGCCCGGATGCAGGTCCTCGCGATGGCCACGGCCGCCCTCTCGCAGGGACCGTCGCTCTCTCAGGCCGGCTCCGACCTGCTGCGCTCCAAGTCCCTGGACCGCAACTCCTTCGACAGCGGCGACTGGTTCAACGCGATCCACTGGAACTGCGCCGACGGCAACGGCTTCGGCCGCGGGCTGCCCCCGGCCGCCGACAACGCCTCCAAGTGGCCCTACGCCAAGCCGCTGTTGACGAGCGTCGAGGTGGGCTGCCCGCAGATCACCGGCGCCTCCGCCGCGTACCGGGACCTGTTGAGGATCCGTACGACGGAGAAGGCGTTCTCGCTCGGCACGGCCGCGCGGGTGCAGTCGGCGCTGTCCTTCCCGCTGTCCGGCACGGACGAGACGCCCGGGGTGATCACCATGGAGCTGGGCGATCTGGTCGTCGTCTTCAACGCGACGCCGGACGAGCAGAAGCAGCGGATCGTTTCTCTCGCCGGTCACGGCTACCGGCTGCACCCCGTGCAGGCGTCGGGCGCGGACTCTACCGTCAAGACCTCGTCCTACGTGCGGGAATCGGGCACGTTCGCCGTTCCGGGTCGTACTGTCGCGGTCTTCTCCCGGGTCTCCTGATACAGGACTAGCTTGGTGGGGCGGTCCCGGCGCGGGGCCGCCCCACCACGTCGTTCCCTAGAGGGCCGGGAGTCCCACGGTGCCCGCCGATCCGCTGCAGACGCAGTCCGCCGTACGGGCCGCCCTGCGCGGGGCGCGGCGCAGGGGCGAGGCGGAGGCGCGGGCGCGCCGGCTGACGCTCCTCGCGGAGGCGACCGTCGCCGTGCAGACCGCGCGCTGCCCGGGCGAACTGGCAGAGGCCGCCGCGGAGGGCGCCGCCCGGCTCGCCGGGTCCCCCGCGGTGGTCTTCGTGATCGGCCCGGACGGCGGACTGCACCGGGGCGCCTCCCTGGACCGCGGCACCCTCGGGCTGCCGGACGCCGCCGCGCACGAGACGGTCGCCCGGCTGGTCTCCCGGCTCGCGTCGGTTCCCGGCGGGGCGCCGGGCGTGCTCGTGCCGGCGACGGTGTGGCCGGCCGGGTTCTTCCGGCCGGGCCGCCGGGAGGCCGCCCGGCTGGTGCCGGCCGTGACCCCGGGCCGGCGCACCCCCGTCTGCGTGGCGGTCCCGGCCGCCGCCCCCGTCGTCGACGACGGACTGCTCTCCCGGCTCGCCCAGGTCACCGCGCTGGCCGCCGAGCCGCTGCTGCTCTACCAGGTGGAACGGCATGTCGCGCTCACCCTCCAGCACAGCTTCCTGCCCCGCCCCGACCGGCCGCCCCGGCTGCCCGGCGTGGACCTGGTGGTGCGGTACGTGCCCGCGTCCCGGGAGACCGAGATCGGCGGCGACTTCTACGCGGCCGTCTCCAGCGGCGCCGGGGTGCTCACCGCCGTCGGGGACGTCGTCGGGCACTCCCTGGAGGCCGCCACGGTGATGGTGGAGATCCGGCACGCGCTGCGCGCCTACTGCGTCGAGGACCCCGACCCGGCCGTGCTCGCGGCCCGGCTCGACCGGATGCTCCAGCACTACCACCCCGACGTCACCGCGACCGTCTGCCTGACCCTGCTGGAGCCCACGACCGGACGGCTGCGGGTGGCCAACGCCGGGCACCTTCCCCCGCTGGTCGTCTCCGCCGCCGGCACCGCCGCCTACGTCGACGTGGACGGCCCGCTCCTCGGCCTCGGCCTCGACCGCCCGGCCCCGACCGAGACGGTGCTGCGCCGCGGCGAGAGGCTGCTCATGGTCACCGACGGCCTGATCGAGACCCGCGGCACGGACCTCGGCGTCAGCCTGGACCGCCTGCGCACCGCCGCCGCGACCGCCCCACCGGGCCTGGACGCCCTCTGCGACCTGCTGCTCGGCCACTTCGCCCACGATCAGGACGACGACATCGCGATGCTGGCGCTGCGGCTAGGGTGACGTGACGCCGTCGCCCTGGAACAGGAGTGCTCATGCCGAACATCACCGTGGACCACTCGGCCTCGATCGAATTCGACCGGGCCGCCTTCGCCCAGGCTCTGCACACCTCGGTGGTGGAGATCGCGGCCGCCAAGCCGGAGGCCTGCAAGACCCTCTTCCGCAAGGCCGACGAGACCGCGTACGGGTACGAGGACCCGGGCGAGCGGGGCCATGCGATCGTCCACGTCACCCTCGGTCTGCTCGCCGGCCGCACCGAGGAGACCAAGGCGAAGCTGACCGAGGCCGTCCTGGAGCTGCTGCGCGAACATGTGGAGGACGGCGGGTGGTTCGTGCTGCACGCCTCCGCCGAGGTCCGCGACCTGGACCCCTCGTACCGCAAGTTCGAGCGGGAGTGATCGCTACGACGCCAGTGCGATGAGCCGGGCCGCCAGGTTCCCGAAGGGGCCCTCGGCCGGCTCACCGGCCAGCATGGGGTGCAGCAGCTTGCGCATCTCGTCGTCGTAGGCCGCGCTGACGGCGGTGAGCGCGGCGAAGTCGTGCACCAGCTGCACCTCCAGCTCCCCGCGCGGGATGCGCCGCCCGTCCAGCCAGATCAGCGCGGTCGACTCGGCGAGCGAGATCCAGGAGCGCACCACCAGTTCCAGCCGGGCGGGCGGGTCCGTGATGCCCAGGTGGGACAGGATCTGCTCGTAGGCGGCCTGGCGCACGGAGTCGATCAGGGCGTTCGTCGTGGACGAGCCGACGGCCGGGCCGCCGCGCATGAGGGCGGAGAAGCCCGGTCCGTGCTCCTCGACGAAGTCGAAGTAGCGGCGCATCACCCGCAGCAGCCGTGAGCCGAGCGGCCCCTCGTGCGCCTCGGTGAAACGGCCGGCGAGATCCTCCGAGGCACGCTTCAACGCGGCCTCGTACAGGCTGAGTTTGCCGGGGAAGTAGTGGTAGACGAGGGGGCGTGAGATACCGGCGGCGGCCGCTATCTCGTCGATGGAGACCTCGTCGGGCGAGCGCTGGGCGAACAGGTCGAGGGCGACGCCGATCAACTGCTGCCGACGCTCCTCGACTCCCATTCTTCGACGAACCCCGGTAGTCATGCGCCCACCTTACCGATCGGATCCGGCCCCGAACGGACCGGATCGGCCTCGGGTGTTCACATATCGAGCACCAGCCGCGCACCGTGCGCCCGGGACACACAGATCAGCATCGAGTCGCCGCGCTCGGCGTCCGTGAGCAGGTCGTCCCGGTGGTCCACCTCGCCCGCCACCACCCGCTGCACACAGGTCCCGCAGAACCCCTGCGCGCAGGAGTACGGCGTGCCGGGGAGCTCGGCGCGCACGGCGGTGAGCAGCGAGGAATCGGCCGGCACGGTCAACGTCCGTCCACTGCGCCGCAGTTCGACCTCGAAGGCCCGGCCGCCCGCGGTCCGCGGCGCGAACCGCTCGACCCGTACGGACGGCGCGCGCTCCGCCACGGCCGCCATCAGCCCCTCCGGCCCGCAGCAGTGGACGACGGCCCCGGCCGGCAGATCCGCCAACTCCCGGTCCAGATCCGGCCGTCCCTCCACCACGGTCACCCGGTCCCCGCCGAACCGCTCGACCTCCGCGAGGAACGGCATCGACGCCCGCGACCGGCCGGCGTACAGCAGCCGCCAGTCGGCGCCCCCGGGGAGCGCCCGCAGCATCGGCAGCAGCGGGGTGATGCCGATCCCGCCGGCGACGAAGACGTACGCCGGGGCCTCGGCGAGCGGGAAGCGGTTCCGCGGCCCGCGCGCCTCGACCTCCGTGCCCTCCAGGAGCCGCTCGTGCACCTCGCGCGATCCGCCCCGCCCGTCCTCGACGAGCCGCGTGGCGACGGTGTACGCGGAGCGGTCCGCCGGGTCCCCGCACAGCGAGTACTGCCGCACCAGCCCCGACGGCAGCACCAGATCGATGTGCGCCCCCGGCTCCCAGCGCGGCAGCTCCCGGCCTTCGAGGCGCAGTCGTACGACCCCCTCGGCGACCGTCTCCCGCGCGGCCACCCGCAGCCGCAGGGACCGCGACCGGGGCCGCCCGGAGACCGGCTCCTCCAGCGCGGGCAGCGGCCACAGCGGCGAGGCCTGGATCCGGCGCCGCAGTGCGCGCCGTGCCAGCCAGGCCGTACAGGCGACGAAGGCCGCCTTGCGCAGGGCGTGGGCCATCAGGACGCCCTCCGCTCCGCGGCGAGCGCGGCCAGCGCGGCGGGGGAGGAGGCGAGATAGGCGACCGCCTGCTCGGTGGAGCCCTCCTGGGAGGGGTGGTAACTCCGGCTGAGATAGCGGGGGACGGACCGCAGCAGCGCGCCGGTGGCGGGCAGCGTGCCGCGCCGTCCGCGGACGTGGAAGGCCCGGAAGCTCGCCCTCCCGCCGGTGAGCGTCGGGTCGTTCGCCATGAAGAAGCGGACCCCGCGCTGCCAGAGGAAGACGAGGGCGGCGAAGGCGGTGGCCCAGGTCCGCACCCTGCGGCGGTAGGTGCCGTCGAGGTGCATGAACAGGTCGAAGGCGACGGACCGGTGCTCGACCTCCTCGGCGCCGTGCCAGCGCAGCAGATCCAGCATGGTGGGGTCGGCGCCCCTGCGGTCCAGCTCGTGCGCGTTCAGCACCCAGTCGCCGAGGAAGGCGGTGTAGTGCTCGATGGCCGCGATCAGCGCCACCCGCTCCTTCAGCCACCAGCGGCGGGGCCGGCCCGGGGGCAGGGTGCGGTCGCCGAGCAGCCTCTCGAAGAACCAGTCGACCTGTGCGGTGTACGGCGTCGGGTCGAGCCCCTGCTCCTTGAGGTGCGGCAGCACCTCGTCGTGGGCCTGGGAGTGCATCGCCTCCTGCCCGATGAACCCGATCACGTCCTCGCGCAGCCGCTCGTCCCGGATGTACGGCAGCACCTGCCGGTAGACGTGCACGAACCAGCGCTCGCCGGCCGGCAGCAGCAGATGCAGCACATTGATGGTGTGCGTGGTGAACGGATCCCCCGGCACCCAGTGCAGCGGGGTGTCCTCCCAGGAGAAGGACACCTTGCGCGCCCTCAGGGACACCCGGTCCTTGTTAGACATGACGTCAATGTACTGATGGGTAGGCCCGGGGTGAAGCCTTCTGCGGCGATCAGTTGAGCCCGTTCACCGACCGCCCGTCCGCCAGCGTGCCCTTCAGATCCGCCTTCGCCCCCTTCTTCGCGGCGGCGGTGAGCAGATGGCCCGGCGCGGAGTCCCGCACCCCGCCGGTCGCCCGCACCTTCCGCGTCCCCGCGTCACCGGCCGCGAGGAGGTACCAGTGGCCGCCCTGGGACTTCCACAGCACCCCGGCCAGCACATGCGGATCGCGCGGACCGCACGCCGGGACGTCCCCGGCCTTCGCCACGGCCGCCCCGAACAGCCCGCCCGGGGTGCGGAACTGGGCCAGCACCCGGCTCCCGTCGCCGCGCCAGGTCTCCGCCCGGGTGCACACCCATTCCGCCGAGCCGCTCGCGTCGGGCAGCGGCTGACGCGCGTACGACCACACGTTCACCGTCCGCACACCCTGCCCGCGCACATCGGCCAGCGAGCAGGCGTACGGCGCCCAGGTGCCGAGCGCCTCCGCTCCCGTGGCCTCCTTCGGCGCGGTGGGCCGGCCGCCGGTCAGCCGGGCGGGCACCAGCTCGCCGAGGTCGGTGAGGAGATGGGTGCCCGACGCGTCGGTGAGCTGGAGGACGTTCCAGCCGGTGCAGGTGCCGGTCCTGGTCGCCGGGCTGGCCAGCGGCGAGGTGATGCCCTCGGTGAGCGTCAGGGCCATCACCCCGGCGCCCGGCTTGCCGAGGTCCCGCTCGCCCGCCGCGGTCACCCAGGGCGCCGTCAGCCAGCGGACGTTGCCGTCGGCCCGGTCCAGGACGATCGCGGACGCCTCGGCGCCGGTCGCGCCGTCGACCCGCGCGAAGTCCAGGGCGGCCCCGGCCGTGCCGTCCTTCGGCTCGGCGTAGCGGGCGATGCGCAGACCGTCGTAGAAGAGCACCACGCGCGCGTTGCCGACCTCGGCCGCGTACAGCAGCTGGGGCGGGCCGGACGGGCCGCCGGAGGGGGTGTCGGGGGTCGCCGAGACCTGCACCGCCGCGCCGGGGCGGGCCCAGACCGCGAGGGCGCGGCGCAGCAGCGCGGTGTCGCGGACCAGGGCGCCGCGGGCGGGCCAGACGGAGAAGTCGGTGCGCGCGGACGTCTTCCAGGCGACGGGGGAGACCCGCAGCAGCCGGCCCGGGTCGAGCGCGGCCTCGGCGGCCGGGTTCTGCGCGTACACCGGGGCGGCCGCGCCGTCCGGGCCCCAGCCGTCACCGGGCAGCGCGACCAGCGCGCCGCACACCGTGAGGGCCGCGGCGGCGGCCAGCGCGGCCGTGGTGTGCCGGCGGCGGCGCAGCAGATCGGTGGGCCGGGCCTGGAGGGAACAGGGGTCGAACTCGGGGGAGTCGAGCAGCGCGTACCGGTCGGGAAGCGCGTCGGCCTCCTCCAGCGCCGCGCCGGGGTCCGCCACGCCCGCCTCGGCGAGGACCTTGCGCACCTCGCCGTCGGCGAGCTTCTCCAGACCGCGCAGCACATAGGCGGCACGGGCCGGGCCGTCCAGGGCGGACAGCCGCTGGTCCAGGGCGAGTTCGTCGGCGCCGCCGGAGTGCGGGAACAGCCTCAGGCCCCGTACCTGGGGGAGCAGCGGCGGCAGTTGCGCCCGCTTGGGCCAGGCCGGGCGCGCGAGCGGCAGCCCCGCCTCCAGGGCCGTCCGCACCACCTGGAGGCGGACGTACGCGTACCCGGGGTCGCCGTCCCGGCCGCCGGCCTGCGCCTGGGCCGGGATCACCGGGGCCGAGGCGCGGCGGCGGGGCAGGGCGCGCTGGACGAGGGCGTGGGCGGTCAGGACCCGGCGGCCCCGGCCGAGGCCCGGCGGCAGCACCAGATAGGCGAGCCGGACGAGGCGCGGATAGTGCTCGACGAGCGCGGCCTCGGCCTGCTCGACGTCGACGGCCCGGTCGGTGACGGAACCGGGTGCGGGGCTCGGGGCGACATCCTGTGACTGCACGTCCAGCGCAACGAGCGGCACGGGGGATGGTCACCGCCGCACGGGTCACGCCCCTGAACGCTCGACTCCTACGACTCGACGAGCGCCCGTGCGTAGTGCGCCATCGACCGCTGGTAGCGCGGCAGATGGGGGGCGAGGGCGCCGAGGACCAGGGACAGGGCCTCGCGGTCGCGGCCGAGGCTGGACAGACACAGGGCGAGCGTGGCGCGCACGGCGTCGTCCAGCTCGTCCGAGGGGGCGTCCAGTTCGGGCGTGAGCAGCGCGACGCCCTCCTCGGCCCGCCCGATGTTCCGCAGCGAGCTGGAGAGCTGGATCCTGGCGCGGCGGCCCTTGTAGCCGGTCAGACCGAGGGCGAGGGCTTCCCGGTAGAGCGGCACGGCCCGGTCGCTGTGGCCGGTGGAGTCCCAGGCGCAGGCCCGTTCGAAGGGGCCGAGGGGGCTGTCCCCGGGCAGTTCGGCGACGAGTGCGTCGATCACCGCCCGGAAGTCCGCGGCCCGCGCCTGCGGATAGTGGTCGAGGGTGGCCCAGGCGGCCGTCACCCGCTCTTCCCAGTCGTGGTTCACCGGCCCACTCTCGCACGCGTGTGCCAGGCGGGCAGCGTATTTTGAGCGGACCGTCCGCGGGAGCCGTATCCAGGACGAGGCTCACGCAGGGAGGACAGATGAAGGTGACCCGACCGATCCTCGCGGCGGCGACCGCCGTGGCGGCGCTGGTGCTGGCGGGGTGTGCGTCCGGAAGCTCAGGGAAGGCCGAGGTGGCCGTCCCGACGGCGGCGACCGGCAGCCTGGAGCACCTGGCCGCCGAGGTGGACTGCACGCCCAACATGCAGACCGACGCCGACGAACTCCGCCAGGCGATCTGCAAGACCTCCGCGGGGAAGTTCCTCCTGCTGACCTTCGCCACCGACCGGGGCCAGCGCGAGTGGATCAACGGCGCCAAGGACTACGGCGGCCACTATCTGGTCGGCCGCAAGTGGGTGGCCGTGGGCGAGGAGACCAGCACGGTGACCTCGCTGCGCAGGACGCTCGGCGGCGACATCGAGGAGGGCACGGACCACTCGGCGCACGCAGATCACTGAGCACACGAGAAGGCCGGCGGTGAGGAATCCTCACCGCCGGCCTTCTCAGTGGATGACTACTGGCACTTCTTGCCGGTGTTGATGCAGTTGACCATCTGGTTCATCGTGTTCGTGGAGAAGAAGTTGATGAAGTCGTTGTGGTCGGTGATCGGCTTGTGCAGGTTCTCCGGGAAGCTGTCGACCGCGTAGGCGTTCTTCACGACGCCGTTCTGGATCGTGGGCCGGGTGACGTTGTAGACCAGCCGGACCTTCAGCTGCGGGATCGCCTTGAAGCCGTTGGCGCAGGTGCCGTCCGCCTGGACGAACGCCACGTGCGTGCGGTGGTTGGCGGAGTCGATGTTCTTGCCGTCCCAGCAGCTCTGGAAGAACGTCGTGCGCACGACCTGGCTGCCCTGCGGGCAGATCGGGTACTGCGTCTCCAGCTGCACCTTGTTCTCGAAGCCGGTGCAGGACCAGTTCACGTTGGCGTTCGCGTTGCCGTTGACGAAGGCCTTCGCGTCACCGGTGATGATGCGCAGCGCCGTCGGCATCGCGACGACGTTGCCCTTCTTGTTGCCGACGAACGACAGCTGCGCCTGGGCGGGCTGGAGGATCTTGCCGACGTTGCCCTCCTTGCCACCGCCGTCCGCGTTCTGGTCGAAGTCCTGCGTGCCGTCCTGGGTACGCAGCACCGGCCAGAAGTACGAGGACTTGTCGCCCTGGTTCTGGCAGGAGGTCTGCGCCGCCGCCAGCTCCTGGTCGCTCGCGAAAGCGTCGTTGGACTGGTTGCCGACGTAGTCGTGCAGGTGGTGGGCACCGTTGCTGACACCGGGGGCCACGATCACGTTGTCCGTGTTGTGGTTGTCGTTGCCGTTGGTGCCGCACTTCGTGGTGAAGCTGCCGCGGGAGCCGGAGTTGCCGTTGGCCGCGAGGCCGTTGGCGCCGACGCCCAGCTGCGCGTTCGCCTGGACCTTCGTGATGTCCACGAAGTCGGCCGCGGTCGGACCGTTGCCGCCCTGGCCGTTGGCGCCCGCCTGCTGCTGGCCGCCGTTGTTCTGCTGGCCGCCGTTGTTCTGGCCGTTGTTCTGGCCGCCGTTGTTCTGGCCATTGTTGTTCTGGCCGTTGTTCTGCTGGCCATTGTTGTTGTTCTGCTGGCCGTTGTTGTTCTGCCCGTTGCCCGCCTGGCCCGCGTTGGTGTTGTTGGCCGCCTGCGTGGTGCAGGCCGCGAGCTGGCTGAGCTGGGTGTTGAACTGGCCGCCGACCCGCTGGATGTCGATACGGATCCGGTCGATCGTGGCCGCCCGCTTCTCCTTCAGGGGGCCGACGATCGCGTTCTGCACGAAGCCCGCGTCGTTCGCCTGCGCCTGACGCGTGGAGGCGAGCCGGGCGTAGGCCTCGGTGATCTGCTTGTCGAGGTTCGCCAGCTCGGTGGCGACGCCCTGCTTGGCCTTGTCCGGCACGTTCGTCAGCTTCTGCCCCACGTCCGGGCAGGAGATGGTGGCGACCTGCGCTGCCGCGGTGGCGGCCTTGGTCGTGTTCTGACCCGAGTTGTTCGACTCATGCGCCGAAGCGTAGAAGTTCGCCCAGATCAGCCCGCCCCCGCCGAGCGCTAGGGCCGCCGATGCTGCCACGGCCTTCGTGGCCATCGACGAACGGCGTTTACGAATGTTGCGTCCCATGGAACTCCTCTGACTTCCTTGGCGGGGTCGCATCGAGGCGCCCGACAGGAGTGAAGCTGCCCCCTCCCATACGCATCCCGCCCCAGAGGTGTTCAGCGGTCTCAGAAATTGATGAGAGGTCCGTACGACAAACCATCCCCAACGGCCCCACACCTCACGGTAGTTGGTCCGTCACCGAGCCCGGTCCAGATAGGCCAGCACCGCCAGTACCCTGCGGTTGTCGTCGTCCGAGACCTCCAAACCGAGCTTCACGAAGATATTCGCGGTGTGCTTGGCGACGGCCCGCTCGGTGACGACCAGTTTGCCGGCGATCGCCGCGTTCGACCGGCCCTGCGCCATCTGCTCCAGCACCTCCCGTTCGCGCGGGGTGAGCCGCTCCACCGGGCCCTGCCCGTCGCCCGCGCGGCGGGCCAGCAGCTGCTGGATCACCTGGGGGTCCATCGCCGTACCGCCCGCCGCGACCCGCCGTACGGCGTCCACGAACTGCTCCGCGTCGAACACCCGGTCCTTCAGCAGATAGCCGACCCCGCCGCTGCCGTCGGCGAGCAGCTCGCGCGCGTACAGCTGCTCGACGTGCTGGGAGAGGACCAGCACCGGGAGGCCGGGTCTGCGCCGGCGGGCCGCGAGCGCGCACTGGAGACCCTCGTCCGTGTGCGTGGGCGGGAGCCGGACGTCCACCACGGCGACGTCCGGCTCCAGTTCGGCGAGGGCCCGCTCCAGCTCGGGCCCGCTCTCCACGGCGGCGGCGATCTCGAAGTCGTGGGCCTCCAGCAGCCGCACCAGCCCGTCCCGCAGCAGGAACAGGTCTTCGGCTAGGACAACGCGCAAGGAATCTCCATGGTCACCATGGTGGGACCGCCCGCCGGGGAGCTGACGGCCAGGACGCCGTCGAATGTACCCAGCCGCCGCTCCACCCCGGCCAGGCCCGACCCCGCCCCGACCGCCGCGCCGCCGCGGCCGTTGTCGGTGACGGAGATCCGCAGCCGGCCCTCCGCGTGGTGCAGGTCGGCCCAGATCCGGTCGGCGCCGGAGTGCTTGACCGCGTTGGTGAGGATCTCGCTGACCGCGAAGTACGCGGCCGACTCGACCGGCGCCTCCACCCGCCCGGGCAGCTCCACCACCACCTCCGTCGGCACCGGCAGCCGGAGCGCCAGCGCCCGTACGGCGTCGCCCAGTCCGCGCTCGGCCAGCACCGGCGGATGGATCCCGCGCACCAGGTCGCGCAGTTCGGCGAGGGCCTCGGCCGACGACTGCCGGGCCTGCGCGAGCAACTGCCGTGCCTTCTCGGGGTCCTTGTCGAGGAGCAGCTCGATCGTGCCGAGGTCCATGCCCATGGCCACCAGCCGGGCCTGCGCCCCGTCGTGCAGATCCCGCTCGATGCGCCGCAGTTCGGCGGCCGAGGTGTCGACGGCGTCCCGCCGGGTGTCGGTCAGCACCTTGACCCGCTCGGCGAGTTCGGCCTGGCCGGGGGTGAGCAGACCGCGGGTCATCCGGAAGTGGACGCCCAGCGCGCTCACGGCGAACCGGTCGGCGACGACCAGCAGGAGCACGCCCAGCGCGGCGGCGGCGAACGCGGTCGTCTGGTTGCTCACCGGCACGAAGCCGTACCAGTAGGGGGCGCCCGGCCCGTCCGACACCACCCGCCACAGGCCCGCCGCCAGCGCGAACCCCTCCAGTGGGTAGAAGACCAGGACGACCGGCAGCAGCGTCGTGACCAGCCCCGCCACCGTGTCCGCCATCAGCCAGCGCAGGTCCCGCCAGGTCGCCGGGTCGCGCAGCAGCGCGTGGGTGCGCCGTACCGGGTTGGCGGTCTCGGGCAACGGCCGGTAGGCGGACGGGATGTGGATCCCGCACCAGCGCTGCGCGAGCTCGCGCCGGTTGTCGGCGAGGGCCCGGGCCGCCCGCATCACCCAGGGGGTGGTGACCAGGCCCACGCCGACGGGGATCAGCGCGAGGGAGACGAGGGCCAGGCAGTAGACCACCACCGTCCAGGGCCACACCGCCAGGGCCAGCACGAGCCCCCGTACGGCGGCGAGCACCATCTCCCGTGTCCTGGAAGCGCGTCGGCCGCTCTTCGCGGCGGTGTCGTCGGTGTTCATACGGTCAGTCTGTCCGACCGTCCGGGGCCGGTCACGGGGCCGAAGCCCCCGGTCAGGGGGTGGTGCCAGGTACACCCTCCGCCCCGGCCAGCACCCGTGCCTCCACCTCCGGGTCCAGCCCCTTCACCGCCCGGTCCGAGCGGTGCGGCGCCGTCCCGCCGATCGCCTCCAGCCAGGACCAGGTGTCGGCGACGGTCTCCCCGACCGGACGGCAGGACAGCCCGGTCGCCACCGCCCGCGAGACGTCGGCGGCGTGCAGCGCGTCGTGCATGTCGGTGCCCGGCGGCACCCACACCGGCAACTGCACCCAGGGCTCGATGCCCGCGTCGAGGACGGTCCGCGGGGCGGTCCAGCGCAGGCGCGCGTCCGACCCCGTGGTCCGCACGCACGCGTCGAGGAACTCGCCCATCGTGGCGTGCCCTTGGGGACTCATCAGGTTGAACGGGCCGCTCAGCTCCCGCTCGACCGCGCCGAGGATCCAGAGGGCGAGGTCGCGGGCGTCGACGTACTGGAGGGGAAGGTCCCGCGGCCCGGGGGCGAGGACCGGGCCGCCGCGCGCGATCCGGCCCAGCCACCAGGGCAGCCGGCCGACGTTCTCGTACGGGCCGAGGATCAGCCCGGCCCGTACGAGCACCGAGTCCCGGGTGCCGAAGGCGTCGACGGCGGCCAGCTCGCCGCCCCGCTTGTCGCGGGCGTAGTCGGTCGGACCGGCGTCGGGTGCCGCGCCCTCGACCACGGGCGCGTCCTCCGTGTACCCGGCGGGCGGGGCCCAGGTGTACACCGAGCAGCTCGACACATAGACGTACCGGCCGGCGCGGCCCCGCAGCAGCCGCGCCGCCTCGTGCACCGGTCGGGGCGCCGACGACCAGGTGTCGACGACGGCGTCCCAGTCCCCCGGGTGCGCGGCGAGGGTGTCCAGCCCGCCCGGCGCGGTGCGGTCGCCGGTCAGGGCCGTCACCCCCGGGGCGGGGGTGTGCCGCCCCCGGTTCAGGACCGTCACGTCCCAGCCGCGCCCGGCGGCCGCCTCCACGACGGCCCGTCCCACGAACTCCGTACCACCCAGCACCAGAAGTCTCATGCGGGTGACTGTGCCCGGCCGGTCCGTGGGACGGAACCGTCCTCTGCTCAGGGCAGAGCGTCAGCGGCCGGTCGGCGGGGTGTACTTGTAGCCGACGCGGCGCACGGTCTGGATGGTGCCGCGGTGCTGGGCGCCCAGCTTGCGGCGCAGCCGGGCGACATGGACGTCGACCGTGCGGCCGTCGCCGACATGGCCGTACCCCCAGACCGTGGTGACGAGCTGGTCGCGGGTGTGCACCCGGTTCGGGTGCGCCACGAGATGCGCGAGCAGCTCGAACTCCAGGTAGGTCAGGTCGAGTTCACGTCCGTCGACCTCGGCGGTGCGCTGGACGGGGTCGACGCGCACGAGCGGGCCGCCCGTGGCGGTCCCGGTCCCGTCCGCCGGCACCGGGGCGGGCTGGAACGGCTGCTGCTGGTCCGCCGGGATCAGCACGAGGTAGCCGACCATCGCCGGGTGGCCGGGCAGGTCGGGCAGGGAGTGCTGCGGCGCGGGCAGCCAGGTGGCGCCGGGCGGCAGGAGATCGGTGACGTCCGCGACCTCGTCGGGGCCGACGGCCCGCAGCCGGTGCCGGGGCGCGTTCTGGACGGGGTGGGGGAGCGTGGCGGTGGAGAGGGAACGGGTGGTCGCCATGAGAGGTCAGCTCTTTTCGCGCGAGAAGTTCGTCGGGGAGATCGACGGCCGCGATTCGTGGTCGGGCTCGTCGAGGGACGTACGTCGTGCGCGCTGGCCGAAGGCCGGGGGTGTACGGCTTTAGAGGGCCGGCGCGTTCGTCGCGCGGCAACACACCCGGTCGAAGTCGTGGTGCTGACGGGAAGGCCAGAAGGGCTCGAGGTCATGGCGACCCGTCGCGGTGTACTTCTGGAAGCTGGCCATGCCCCCATTGAAGCAGACACACGCCCGCAACAGGAGCCTCCTCTCACAGCTTGGACGCTTTCCTTGACGCGCCGTTGACGTCACGGGCGGGAGACGCGGAAGGGGCGCCCCGCCGGACCGGCGGGGCGCCCCTTCACGAAGCCGTGGGACGGATCAGACCTGGCCGGCCTTCTCCAGGGCGGCGCAGCAGGTGTCGACGAGGAGGCGGGTCACCGTGTAGGGGTCGACGTTGGCGTTCGGGCGGCGGTCCTCGATGTAGCCCTTGCCGTCCTTCTCGACCTGCCACGGGATACGGACCGAGGCGCCGCGGTTGGAGACACCGTAGGAGTACTCGTTCCACGGGGCGGTCTCATGAAGACCGGTCAGACGGTCGTCGATGCCGGCGCCGTAGTGCTTGACGTGGTCGAGCGGCTTGGAGCCCTCACCGAGCGACTCGCAGGCGGTGATGATCGCGTCGTAGCCCTCGCGCATCGCCTTGGTGGAGAAGTTGGTGTGCGCGCCCGCGCCGTTCCAGTCGCCCTTGACCGGCTTGGGGTCGAGGGTGGCGGAGATGCCGAAGTCCTCGGCGGTGCGGTAGAGCAGCCAGCGGGCGACCCACAGCTGGTCCGAGACCTCGAGCGGGGCGAGCGGGCCGACCTGGAACTCCCACTGGCCGGGCATGACCTCGGCGTTGATGCCGGAGATGCCGAGACCGGCGGCCAGGCAGTTCTCCAGGTGGGCCTCGACGACCTCACGGCCGAAGATCTCGTCGGCGCCGACACCGCAGTAGTAGCCGCCCTGCGGGGCCGGGAAGCCGCCCTTGGGGAAGCCGAGCGGGTAACCGTCCTGGAAGAACGTGTACTCCTGCTCGATGCCGAAGATGGGCTCCTGCGAGCCGTACTTCGCCTCGACCTCGGCGAGCGCGGCACGGGTGTTGGACTCGTGCGGCGTCATGTCGATGTCGAGGACCTCACACATGACGAGGATGTCGTCGCCGCCGCGGATCGGGTCGGGGCAGACGAAGACCGGCTTGAGCACGCGGTCCGAGGCGTGACCCTCGGCCTGGTTCGTGGAGGACCCGTCGAAGCCCCAGATCGGCAGTTCGTCCAGACCGACGGGCTCACCCGTGATGATCTTCGTCTTGGAACGGAGCTTCGCCGTCGGCTGGGTGCCGTCGATCCAGATGTACTCAGCCTTGAAGGTCACGGGCCACTTCCTTCGGGGGTGTCTCTGACGCACTTGCGGGTGCTGTTGCTGCTGCGGCGCTGCGGCACTGGGGCGCCGTCGGTGTTGACCGGCAGCTTGTCAACAGGCGATTTCCCGGTCATTGCTCGAATGTGAACCCCGTGTTACCTGGTGGTTCTGTGGTACGGGTCACCAGGTGAGGGCTCAGTCGGCCGCTGCCGCCGCCCTCCGCACCCCCTCCAGGAACCCCCGGATCGCCGCCCGCTCCCGCTCGTCGTAGCCCTGCAGCAGCTCCACCACCTGGCCGATGAGGGGGCCGAAGAACGCCTGCCCCAGGGCCACCGCGCGCTCGTCCACCTCGATCACGACCGTGCGCCGGTCGCCGGCACCGCGCACCCGGCGGACATGACCCGCCCGCTCCAGCCGGTCCACCAGGGCCGTCGTCCCCGCCGAGTTCAGCCCGAGCGCCGCACCGAGCCGCCCCGCCGTCGTCTCCTCGCCCGCCCGCCGCGCGTCCATGAGGACGATCAGGGCCCGTACGTCCGTCGGATGCATACCGTTGCGGCTCGCGAACCGCGCGCTGTGCAGCCCGAGTTCGACGGCCGCCGCGCGCAGCAGATGGACGGTCTCCAGCTCCGGTTCCTCGGTCGGCACCCGTGCCCCCTTGCGGTCTTCGTCTCGCCCGGCAAGTATCTTGCTGAGCGAGATAATAGGGGAAACGGAGTACAGGGGGAGTGGAGTGCGTGGGGAGCTATGACGACGACGTCTTCCGGGCCGCCTACGACACGGTCCTCGCCCGGTGGCCCGCCGACCGGGAGGCGGTCACCGTCCCCACGCCGTTCGGCGAGACGTACGTCAACGTCTGCGGACCGCGGGACGCACCCCCGCTGCTGCTCCTGCCCGGGGGCGGCGGGGCGACCTCCGCGTCCTGGTGCGCCCAGGCGGCCGACCTCGCCCGGAGCCGGCGGGTGTACGCCGTCGACCTGATCGGCGCGGCGGGACGCACCGGGGCGCGCGGGGCGCGGACCGTCGACGATCTGGGGGACTGGCTGGACGCGGTGCTGGCGGGGCTGGGGATCGGTCCCGACGTGCCGGTGGACCTGGGCGGGCACTCCTACGGCGGCTGGATCGCCCTGCACCACGCCCTGCGCGCGCCCGAACGCGTACGCCGTCTGTTCCTCCTCGACCCGACCCAGTGCTTCGCCGGGTTCGAGACGGCGTATCTGCTGCGCGCCCTGCCGATGCTGCTGCGGCCCACCCCGCGCCGGGTGCGGGCCTTCCTGGACTGGGAGAGCGGGGGAGCGGTCATGGACCCCGACTGGCTGCGGCTCCAGGAGGCCGCCGCCGGCTTCCCCGCGGGGCGGCCGGTGACCGGCCCGCGTCCGGCACCCGAGGCGCTGCGGGCCCTGCGTACGCGGGTCCTGCTGCTCGTGGCCGCGAACAGCAGGACCCGCCCCCACTCTCGGCTTCGCTCGAGCGGGGGGACCCCCACCCCGTACGAGGTGGCGGCCCGGGCGGGTGACGTGCTGCCGTACGTGGAGACCGTCGTCCTGCCGGACGTGTCCCACCATCAGCTGCCGGTCGCCGCGCCCTCCGGAATGGGCCGCCGCCTCAGTTCGTTTCTCGGCGTCTGAACCTCACCCCACCTTCTCGATCACGGCCCGGCGGATCAGGAACTTGCCGGGCTCACGGACCTGCTCGAAAGCGGCGTTGTTCAGCAGCGCACAGCTGCCGGAGACCGAGGTCACCTGGACGGTGATGGACTTGTTGTTGTCGAGGTTGGTGACCTTCAGCTTCGTCCCCGCCGGGAACTGGTTGCTGGACGCGGCCGGCGCGCCGCCCTCTCCCGAGAGGGTGACGGTCGAGCCCTTGCAGACCTGCTGACCGGAGGCCGCGGCACCGCCGTTGCCGGCGCCCGCGTTGCCGGTGTTGCCCGTGTTCCCGGTGTTCGCCGCGGGGGTCGTGGCCGCCTGGGAAGGCTGGGCCGGCTGCGCCGCCTGGGAGTCCTGAGCCGACTCCCCAACGGTGCATCCCGACGCCTTCTGCTGGACCTTGATCTGCGCGATGACCGCCTCGCGGTTGGCGATCCGGGCCGCCGACTGCGCGTCCGGGGCGGCCCGCTGGCCGTCGATGAACTTCTGGTTGTTGCCGAGGGCGGTGGCGAGTCCCTGGCAGACCGTCGAGTTCGCGGCGGACAGGGTCTGCGGTGTCTGCGAGGCGTTCGAGCTGCCCGCCATGGCGAAGGCCCCGCCGCCCGCCACCGCCGCCGCCCCGACGAGCAGGGCGATCGTCTTCTTCGTGCCGAGTGTTCTCCTGCGCGACATGCGCGCCTCCTGAAGGGCTAGGGGAGCGTACGCCGCTATGTACGAGATCCCGAACGAAGTTACTCAGGGGTCGCGGAAGTCGATCGGAGTGGCGCGCGTCACACGGTCGCCGGGGGAGTCCTCAGCCGTTCCCCGTCCGCCCCTCCTCGTACGCCACGACCGTGTCGTCGACGTGCTGGAGCAACCCCTCTGTCTGGGCCGTGAGTTCGGCCTCCCGGGTCTCCTTCCCGTCCCCCCACTGCCCGTTGGCGAACACCACCGAGCGGACCGTCATCAGCCGGCGGAAGACCCCGGCCGAACCCGGCGGCACCGTCGGCAGCCCCGCCCCGGGGGGCGGGTCCAGGGAGACGACCTGGTACGTCACCGGGTCCATCGACGCCATCATGAACACCCGTGATGCGTCCTCGACCCGGGCGAAGCTCAGCACGGTGACCGTGATCTGCGAGAGCCGGTCGGCGTCCGTGAACAGCCCCGCCGTCAGCCGCGAGCACTGCCCGCCCTGCTCGATCAGCCGGGCCAGATCGGGGGACATGCCCCGGGCGCAGTCGGTGGTGGTGGCCAGATCCACCCGGCTGTACCGGGAGCCGTCCGGGAGCCGGACGATCGTGGCCGGGAAGGCCTGCTCGGGCCGGATCACCGGCCGCGAGAGCAGGGACGGGAGGGAGCCGGGCACGTCGGAGGGAAGGGCGACGCCGACGGACGGCACGGCTCCGGCGCCCGGAGCTCCTGTGTCCGAGGCGGGCGTGGCCCGGGCCGCCGAGGACCGCTCCCCGTCCCCGTCCCCGACATTCGCCGCACCGGCGGCGATCGCGCCGAGGAGCAGGACGCCCGCCCCGGCCCCCACCGCCCGCCGTGTCCGCCGGCACCGCCGTATTCGTTCCTCCCGCGCCATGAACTCGGCGTAGGGGTCGACGGGGACGTACGGATTTCCTTGATCACCGAGGGCCATGGCCGCGGAGGGTAACAGCGGTTCGGCCCCCGGATCCCGCCGCCGGACGAACCGTCGCCCAGCCGACTAACGGGACAGAGCGTCCCGTACGGCCTCGTCCGTGCGCGCCACCACCGCCGTGCCGTCGTCGGCCGTGATGATCGGCCGCTGGATCAGCTTGGGGTGCCCGGCGAGCGCCGCGATCCAGCGCTCGCGCGAGGCCGCGTCCCGCGCCCACTCCTTCAGCCCCAGCTCCTTGGCCACCGCCTCCTGGGTCCGGGTGATGTCCCACGGCTCCAGGCCGAGCCGGTCCAGCACGTCCCTGATCTCGTCCTCGCTCGGCACCTCCTGCAGATACCGGCGGACGGTGTAGTCGGCGCCCTCCGCGTCGAGCAGCGTCAGCGCGCTGCGGCACTTCGAGCAGGCCGGGTTGATCCAGATCTCCATGGGGCCCACGGTAACGGCCCGCCGCAGGGGGTGCCCGGGCGACAGCTCTGTTCGAATACTTGGCGTCTCTCGCGTACCTCGTGAACCTGGTGTGACACCACGCCAATTTCCTTGTTCACCTGCGCATTTGACGCAGATGACGGACTGCTGAATGTCAGTGGGGGGCAGTAGACTGGATGCAGTGTTCGAGAGTTCCGCCGGAGATCCCGGCGGGGTTCCGACCGCGACAGGAGGATGTTCGTGCCCGCTGCCGCACTGAAGCCGAAGCCGCTGCCGACCCAGTCCACCGCGACGCGTTCCGTCCAGCTCGACCTGCCCTATGTGCCCGTGGCGAAGCGGCCGTTGCCGGCCGGGCGGCCCCGGGAGTGGTACGTGGCGCACAACCGCCGGCTCAAGGCGATGCGCCTCGCCATCGCGCTGCTCGACCTCGGCGTCTACCTGCCGAACCAGGCCCGCAACGAGAAGATCCGCAGCACGGCGGAGCTGATCGGCGTCCACCCGCCGTCGGACACCACGTGCCACATGGTCAGGGCCTACCTGCGCTACAACCGGTGAGCCGGGTGCCGGGTGCCGTCCGTGGCACGGCACCCGGCGTCCCTCATCCCGCCCGTCACCTCATCCCGCCAGTTCCTTCTCCACCGGCGTCCGGAACCGGGGCGTCACCCGGGCCCCGCCCAGCAGGCCGCCCAGCCGCTCCGCCTCGGCGGCCACCGCGGCCCGCGCGTCCCGGCCGGTCCCCTCCCCGGTGAGGAACCGCCAGACGATCTCCCCGTCCGCCCGCTGGGCCCAGGCCCCCACCACCCGGCCGTTCCACCACACCGTCGGCCCGATGTTGCCGCTCCGGTCGAACAGGGCGGGCCGCAGCTCCGGCGCCAGATACCAGTCCCGGCCCTGCCAGCCCATCGCCGTGGGATCGAGCGCCGGCAGCAGGGCCGCCCAGGGCTCCTCGGGCGCCGCCACCGGACCGGCGTCCCCCTCGACGACGTACCCCGTGCCCTCGTCGACCGTCACCGCCCGCGCGCCCATCGCCTTCAGCGCCCGCCGGACATCGGTCACCTTCCACCCCGTCCACCACTTCAGATCCGCCTCGGTGGCCGGACCGCACACCGTCAGCCAGCGCCGCAGCAGCTCCGTCTGCGCCTGCGGGGGGTCCAGCTCGGCATGGGCCGGGGCGAGGGCCCAGCGGAACTGGCTGGACGTCCAGGAGCCCAACGGGCGACCCCGGACCACCTTCCCCTCCACCCCCAGCAGCCGCAGCAGCCGGGTCGAGAGGGTGTGGACCCCCTCGTAGCTCTTCCCCGCCGCGTACACCCACTGCTCCCGCAGCCGCGGCTCCTCCCGCGCCAGCTCGGCCGCCGTCGCCTGCTCCAGCCGCCCCAGCGCGGCCAGCGCCGACTCCTCGACCTCCTTCAGCCAGGCCGCGTCCGGGGCACCCGCCTTCGCCATGTCGGCCACCAGGGCGGCCCGCGCCCGGGCGGCGACCGCGAGACCGGTCGAGGCGTGCACCACGGCCGTCAGCTCCGTCGGGAACACGAACACCGTGTCCCGCATGCCGTGCATCCGCACCAGCGTCCGGTCCTCGTACAGCGCCCGCTCCGTCGCCGGCACCGGCCCCGCCCGATCCGAGAGCCGCGCCCCGACCGCGAGATACACCGTCGCCGGATCCGTCCCGTGCAGGGCGACGAGGGAAGCGGCCACCGCCTCGGGCGTCGCCGCCCGCCCCGCCGCGGTCAGCCGGTGCCGCAGCGCCAGCCGGGCCCTGCGCTCCGCCCCGTCGACGTACCGCATGCCCTCACCCATCCCCGACCACCGCCCCGTCGTCACCGGTCCCTGCCTGCATCCTCCCCGACACCACCGACAACCGCGTCCCGCGCCGCGCGTCACCCGTTCGCCCGACCCGGCATGCGCGCCCGCGCCCCCCGCTCTTCACTGCGAACAAGGGCGTGACGGCGGTGTGTTCGAGACAGGAGGCCGGCGTGGTGCGGAGACGAGGAACATGAGCGCCCCCGGCACCCCCGAGGAGCGCGCCCGGCGCGGCAAGGAGGCCCGCAAGCGGGTCCCCCGCTCCGCGCACGCCGACTGGCTGCCCCCGGTCGACCGGCCCGACCCCGTCGTCGTGCTCGAACGGCAGGGCCGCGACCGGCTGCCCGAACTGCTGCCCGTCCGCTACGGGCGGATGGCCGCCTCGCCCTTCGCCTTCCTGCGCGGCGCCGCCGCCGTGATGGCCGCCGACCTGGCCGCCCGGCCGCACACCGGACTCACCGTCCAGCTCTGCGGGGACGCCCACCTGCTCAACTTCGGGGTGTACGCCTCCCCGGAGCGGACCCTGCTGTTCGATCTGAACGACTTCGACGAGACGTTCCCCGGCCCCTTCGAATGGGACGTGCAGCGCCTCGCCGCCTCCGTCACCGTCGCCGCCCGCGAGAACGGCCACACCGGGCCCCGGGCGCGCGCCGCCACCGTCGCGGCCGTCGCCGCCTACCGCACCGCGATGCTGCGCCTGGCCCGGCTCGGTGAGCTGGACGTCTGGTACGAACGCATCGACGCCGACAGCCTGCTGCCCCTGCTGCGCTCCGCCCGCCACCGCCGGCGTGCCGAGGCCAGCCTCACCCGGGCCCGCCGCCGCACCAGCCTCCAGGCCCTCGGCAAACTCACCGAACTCGTCGACGGACACCACCGCATCGTCCACGACCCGCCGCTCCTCGAACCCGCCGGCGTCTCCGACTCGGCCGCCCTGCGCAAGATCTTCAGCGACTACCGCTCCACCCTCTCCGAGGAACGCCGGCTGCTCCTCGACCGCTACCGCTACGTCGACGCCGCCCGCAAGGTCGTCGGCGTCGGCAGCGTCGGCCTGCGCTGCTTCATCGTCCTGCTGACCGGGCGGGACGCCGACGACCCTCTGTTCCTCCAGATCAAGGAGGCCCGCGCCTCCGTCCTGGAGGCCCATCTGCCGAGCGAGCCCCACCCCCACCCCCACGCCGGCCACCGGGTCGTCGCCGGACAACGACTGCTCCAGGCGGCCAGCGACATCTTCCTCGGCTGGATGACCGGACCCCAGGGCCGCGCCTACTACTGGCGCCAGCTGCGGGACATGAAGGGCTCCGCCGACGTCGCCGGCATGGCCCCCGCCGGCCTCACGGCGTACGCCCGGCTCTGCGGCACCGCCCTGGCCCGGGCCCACGCCCGCTCCGGCGACCGGATCGCCCTCGCCGGCTACCTCGGCACCGGCGACACCTTCGACCACGCGATCGCCGACTTCGCCGAGGCCTACGCCGACCGGACCACCACCGACCACGCGTCCCTGTGCGCGGCCATCGCGGCGGGCGTGGTCACGGCGGCCCCCGACGTATGAGACGCCACCGACGGCGTGCGAAAAACGGGATGCACGGTACGTGACGGTCTCCCTACGCTGGACGACATGGGCACCGTCATCATCACCGGGACCTTCGTCCTGGTCGTCCTGGGATTCGGAAACCCCCTCTACTGGCTGGCCGCCGTCGCCCTGCTCTACGTCTACGTCCAGTACGGCAGGGACACGACCGGCTCCTCGTCGTCGGCCGCGCCTCCCACCCCGGCCCCGGGCCCCGCCCCGACCACCTACAAGGCCTACCGCGCCCGCCGCGACCTCCAGACCAAGTGGGAGCGCCGCTACGAGCGCGAGCGCGGCAAGTAGGCAGGACCGGCGACTCACAGGCCGGGGGCGCCCCACACCGGGAACCAGCGGCTGAGGTCCTGCTCGACCCGCAGGTCGTTCGCCAGGACGGCCTTCACCTGGAGCTCCAGCGCGTTGTCGCGCCGCTGCCCCCGCCCGGGCAGCGGCGCGAACGGGTAGAACGTGCCCCGCTTGTAGAGGTACACGAGCGCGAGCGACCGCCCCGAGGGGTTCTCGAAGGCGGCCAGGGAGCAGAGCAGCTGGGGGCCGAAACCGTTGATCTCCATGGCGCTGTTGACCGCGTGCAGGTCGTTGACCAGGGCGGAGAGGTCGTCGGGGGAGCGGTGGGAGAGGAGCCAGGAGTAGCCGAAGTCGTCGCGCAGGAGCTGGACCGGGGGGCCGGTGCGCTCGGTGTCGGCGTCCAGCAGGGCCTGGACCTCGCGGTGCGTCTGTTCGAAGGCCGAGCCCTCCACGGTCGCGAAACAGACGGCGCCCTGCCCGGTCGGGGTGAAACCGGCCGCCGCCTCGAGCGTGATCGCCGCCGAAGGCAGCGCGAACATCTGATCGAGGTCGGGCACGACCGGCTTGCTCCGGCCGAGCAGGATGTCGAGCAGCCCCATGCGTCAGCCTGCCTTCCCGGGGGTGGCCGCCTCACCCAGCTCGGCGGAGATCCGCCCCAGCTGGTCGAGCCGCTGCTCAAGGCTCGGGTGGGTGGAGAAGTAGCGTTCGATGCCGGGCTCCTTGCCGGTCGCCGGGGTGAAGTAGAAGGCGTTGAAGGCCTGGGCCGTGCGCAGGTCCTTGGTGGGGATCCGGGCGATGTCCCCGGAGACCTTGGTGAGCGCGGAGGCCAGCGCCGAGGGCCGCCCGGTCAGCAGCGCCGCCGCCCGGTCCGCGGCCAGCTCCCGGTACCGGGACAGTGCCCTGATCAGCAGGAAGCTGAGCGCGTACACGGCCGCCGACACCCCCATCACGGCCGCGAAGACCACGGCGGTGTTCTGGTCCCGGCGCCCGCCGAACAGCTGCGAGTAGAACGCGAACCGCACGATCAGACCGGCGATCACACCGAGGAACGAGGCGATCGTGATCACGGCGACGTCCTTGTGCGCCACGTGCGACAGCTCGTGCGCGAGGACGCCCTCCAGCTCGGCCGGCTCCAGCCGGCGCAGCAGCCCGGTCGTCACGCACACCACCGCGTTGTCGGGATTGCGCCCGGTGGCGAACGCGTTCGGCATGTCCAGGTCGGACACGGCGACGACCGGCTTCGGCATGTCGGACAGGGCGCACAGCCGGTCCACCACGGCGTGCAGCTCGGGATACTCCTCGCGCTCCACGACCCGCCCGCGCATGGCGAACATCGCGATCCGGTCGGAGAACCAGAACTGCGCCACGAACATGGCCGCCACCAGCACGACCACCAGCAGCCACGACTTCAGCAACACGATCAGCGCGGCGACGAACGCCACGTACAGCAGCCCCAGCAGAAACATGGTGACCGTCATTCGCACGGTCAGCCCCCGGTCGCTCCGGAAACGGCTCCGCATCTGCATCACCCCGCAGGCAGTCAGGCACTCGCCCCCACAGCCAGTGTGCACCCGCGCACTCCCATGAAGCGCTCCCGATCAGGCCTAGGAGCAGCAAAGGCTCAGGTTGGGACCCCTGCCTCCCATTTTCTGCGGGTCAGCGCGTAGGCACTGAACAGATGCCGCGACCGGTCCAGCAGCTCACCCACCTCCGCCGCCGCCTCGCGCGGCACGTCCGCCGTCGCGTGCCAGCCCTGCACGGACTGGCGGGCCCACTGCCGGATCCTGTCGTCCGGGTCGTCGAGCGCCGTGACCGCGGCCCGCAGCCGTACGACCCCGCCCCGCGCGTCCAGCAGCCGGAACGCGGCCACCCGGACCTGCCGGGGCCGCCCACCGGTGAGCCGCTCCGTCAGCTCCTCCTCGGGCACGGCCCCCGCCGACGGCAGCAGCGCGGCGGTCACCTCCCGCACCACCCCGGGCGCCGGATCGTCCAGCAACGGCCACAGCCGTCGTACGTCCGTCACGTCCAGGGCCCGCAGCCCGGCGACCGCCCGGGCCCGCACGCCCGCGGCCGGATGCCCGAGCAGCGCCCACAGCACCTCGGCGTCGGCCCGCTCCCCGCACTCCGCGAGCCCGATCACGGCCCCCGGCGGCAGCCCCTCGGGCTCGGCGCACCGCTCCCGGTACCAGGGCAGCGGATCGCCCCCGCCCTGCCGTACGACGTACCGCGCACAGGCCCGCACCACCCCCGACCGGTCCGCCAGGAACCCCACGGCCCGCCCGCTCCGTCCGGCCCGCCGCAACGCGGTGACCCCGGCGGCCCGCACCCGCGACCCACGCGCCCCGAGCAGCGCGTCCACCACACCGTCGTGCTCGCCGCCGTCGACCATGGCGGCCAGCGCGGCATCGGCACAGAGATTCCGGATGACGGTGTCGGGGTCGCGGGCGGCGGTCCGGGCGAGCTCGGCGGGGGAGAGGAGCCGCTCATCGACCGCGAGCCGGTAGGCGTACCGCCGTACGGCACGGTCGGGGTCGGTGTAGAGCGGGGCGAGGATCCCGGACGGCGCGGTGCGCAGCAGCCGGTCCGCGAGATCGGTGGCGAACGCCCCGCGCCCGCGGCGCCCGAGGCGCAGGATCAGGGGCATCAGCCGTACGGCGGTCGGCGCGTCGAGCGCCTGCGCCAGCAGCAGCCGGGCGGGCTCGCGCACCTGCGGGGCCCAGTCGGCACTGCGCAGCGCCACCAGCGGCAGCAACTCGGGGTGGGCGGTGGCCTGTTCGAGGGCCGCCTGCCGGTTCCTGCCGTCCCAGTGGCACAGCGCGAGCGCGAGCTGTGACCCGGTGAGTTCGGTGAGGGGTTTCGCGCGCCGCAGGACGGCGGTCAGTCCGCGCGCCCGGTGGTGGCGCAGGACGGCGAGAACGGCCCGTCCGCCCTCGGTGACGGCCCAGGGGTGCACCCACACGCCGTCGTCCTGCTGCCACACGCTCTGCCGGACGCCCGCGTCGAACGCGATCCAGGCCCCCGGATCGTCATCGGGCAGCACCGCGCCGACCGGCTCCCCGTGCGCCAGCCGGACCGCCGCAGCTTCCCAGCCCCCGCTGTTGCTGAACGTGGTCATGTCTAGTACGGCGCCTGGAACCGTGTGTACCCCAGCAGCAGGATCACCGCCGCCACGCACCCCAGCACGATCACCGTCGACCGCCACGACGACCGGCGCGGCCCCACGTGCTCCGGTTCGCCCCGGAACGGCACCGGCTCCGGTGGGTTCTCCTTCCAGCGGGCCGCCAGCATCCGGGCCCGCGCCGAGGGCTCCTTGTGCTCGGCCCGGTCGGCCCACTTGATGTCGAACTCGCGCCGGTCGTCGTCCGGTTCGGACATCCCCGTATCCCCCGTTGCCTGGTCTCGAACAGCAGTGCCAGAAACCATACGACGGCGCCCCCGCCCTGAGAAACAGGAAACGGGGGCGCCGGCCTACGACAGCGGCTCGATCACACGTCGAAGAAGTGACGATGCGACGCCGCTACTTTGGAGCCTTGCTCAGGTCATCGTTCTGACTAGCAGGAACGTCGTCGTTGTCTGTCGTTGTTGATAGTCGTTGGCCGTCCCCGGACGGCCCAGGGACGGCCCAGGGACGGCTTAGAGAGTGCGGCTGTGGGCTGCACCCGGTGTCCGGGTGCAGTCGGCTTGGCGGACGAGGTTGTGTCATCACCTGGTGGTCGGTGTCTGAGCGTCGCGCACAGCCTTCCGCGGTTCGGCTGCCTGCTGACCGAGCGAGGCTAATTCGCCAGCTCCAGCCCGCCGACACCACTACGACGGCGTCTCCTCGGGCGTGGCACCTCGGCTAACCGCCTTCTTTTGCGTACCGTCAAGCCGCTTGTCCACGCCTCGTATGTCGAAAGGCTTACGCCATTGGAAGCGCCTGCCAAGGACACGTCCTGGGTGAAATGGGGCGTCATCATTGCTGCGGTGGGGACGGGGGCTACATTGATTGCATTGTGGTTCGCCATCCGATCAGAGCCAGAGTCTCCACCGAGCATCAAGAAGTGGTCAACTTACGATAAGGGAGAGCTTGTTTATCTAAGCGTCCGCTACGACGATCCACACAAAAAGGCTAGAGGTTTCGGCTTTAAAGGCATCAATGGATCTCAATGGGCCGAGGAGATGCATGACTTCTCCAGCCCTGGGTTTGGGAGGGTGAGCCCAGGGCGGGTTGATTATCCATTCAATCAAGCCTGTGGCACGTCGCAGCAATATGAATCGGATGTCGAGTTTTGGATCTACACGGATAGCGACCAAAGGACTCACATCTCAGCGCATCTGAAATGCTAACCGGTGATGACCGCCCCAGATGCTTGGTGGGGCACCTGAGGCGGCCTAGGAAATAGCTTGGCGGCCAGTCACCACTTAGGGGGAAGGACGGTGTCTCGCGGCCGAACCAAACGAGAACGGCGCTGCTTCGGCGATGTACAACGGCATCGAACGGCTACACCACGTGGATGGTCTTGCGCAGCCCCAGGCTCGAACCCTGGCGCCGTCATGTTAGTGAGAATTGACTGCTGCGGATTTTCCCTGCCGTTGCTGGGGAACGCCTAGGGGAATGGGCCCGCCCGTTCCTCGCACGCCTCTCCGGACGCCGCATGCGAACCTGCGTTCGATAAGTGTAGGGGCATCACCGTGAGGTCGTCGTCTTCCGCAACCCACGGGGAAACGCAGTGGAAGACGGCCCAGTCTTGGCAGGCTCTGACTCCGTACGATCCAAATCGATCGAGTGCACGACAATCAACACGTTGTGCCAGCGTTCCACATTCCGGGCAGACGCGCTCCCCGCACCCGTTTGGTCGGTTCACTCCATGCACCGCACCCGGGGGGACCGCTTGAGGTCAGCTTGGCGCTGCCCAAACTTGACACAGTCTAGGCGTACACGCAGTCCCCCTGCCATAGTGGTTCGCATGGATTCATCGTTGCCTCAGATGCCCACCAGCCTCGATTTCGCGGCAGAGTGCCTCGGAAAAGAAACGGAACGCTGGAGCGGCGCCGACACTTTGAGTCTCTACTCCGCAGCATCCGAAATGCTGGCTTGGGTAAATGATGAGCGTCGATATGTGCATCGCTTTCATTATGCCGCATGGAGTTGCTCGATCAGGGACCTGAACTACTGTCTCGACAACATAGGAACTTCACTTCGAGAACTCATTAGACCGACTCGAGACAACATCACCAGCAGCATCCAGGAATGCCTCAAGGATTCCGCTAATCCGAAGCGCGACAACATACGAAAGTCCCTTCAGGAATTGCTGGAAATCTTGCGATCGCCGCAAGCCAGCTTGGCCTGTTGGCAAGATTTTCTGCGAGCGTGCAAGCGTCCAGAATACTCGATGCTTAAGATTGCAAAGTTGCGAGATGAATTTTGGGACACGGCCAAGGCGGGGGAATATAATCGCCGAGAGCTAAACTCGCTCTTGAAAGGGATCCTTTCAAACGAACTTCAATCGGTTTACCAGGTAAAAGTCCTACTGGGGGAAGACGTCTCAGAATTCCCGACCAGAGTGCGGGACCGCGTCAGGAAGACCGCAACACTCGACAATAGGGAGCGCGAGCAACTGTGCGCGCGAATTGTAGGTCGGTCACCTCGTGTAGCGCACCACGTTGTTTGGCTCATCTACACACCGGCACGGCTGACGAACGCAATAGTCGACGTTGGCCCTGTCCAGCTATTCCACGGTCCCACCCTGCGCGACATGAGCCCCGACAACCCGATCTTCCCCGCTGAACTCAACAGTGCGTCGTCAGACTATAAGCATATGTTTCCCGAGGAAGAGGAGGACTTCGTAATGGTCCGAGTGGACCTCGGAACAAGAGCCACTACGGACGCAGCGAGCCTAGCCCGCAAACAGGCCATGACGGTGATCTTGGCTGCATCCCAGAGGGCCAGTGGCCTGAGGGGAACCTGGAATGAGGGCGGCTCACAAATCCACATCATGGATGGAAGAGTCGTAAGTCAGGTATTTTCAAGGTCTGGCAGAATGCCTGTAACTTCATTTCAGCTAGATCCATTGGCGCACGGGATCAATCTTGCGGCACCAAGAGTGGCGGCCTGTCTATCCCTAGATTCCAGGGTGCTACAGGACCTACTCGAATATCTGAACCTATGGGACAAGGTCAAGGAATACGATGCCGCATCTGCAATTCTCGCAAATGTACGACTGATTGAATCGCTTTCCTCCTATACGTCGGACACGGACTGGGTGCAATTCTGCAACCGGACTTTTAAGAATCGTTGGATTCGGAAAGACCTGCTCTGGAAGCTCCATGAAGTCTTGCATGATGCCACCTACGGATCCTCGAATTTTGTAGACGCTCGGGCCCAATCTATTATTGATCGAGTGCGGGAAAGGGTATTCTGGAACGAGGATGGCTTGCTTTACTCCGACGGGGAAGCCGCTCTCGATTGTCTTCATGAGCTGTCGGAGCTCTACCCCGAAAGGCAACTCGCAGGATATAAGCTTCGATCTCTTGAGCGAGATTACTCGAACTGTGCGCGCCTAAATCATTCCCGGAAACTGCTGATTGGGAGGTGGGATCGCGCAATGGAGAGGCTCGAAAAGACAAGAAACGCTCTAACGCATGGCGGACCGGTCACCGAAGAAGCTCTTGTCAGTGTTAGCGCATTCTCCCAGAAGCTGGCGGGCGGCCTAATTGGGGTTGCCATCGACCAGTCATTTGACGGTAGAGATATTTCCGACACCATGGATGATCTGGCCGAACGAGGGAGCGAGTGGGAAAAGAATTCCTACATAGCCTCAACCCCAAAGTCTTTTCTGTATGGCCCCCTGTCCGGCACATAGAATCAACCCGCCAGTGGCCGGGTAATGAAAAGGCGGCAGCGCTGACCTGCACTTGAACCCCCAGCACGTCAGGGGTTGATGTCTTCCATGGCCGCGATCACCGCCGCTGGCTCACCCAGGAAGAGGAGGTGCGGTTCGTCCGCTTCAGGCGGGAAAAACCGGCTTCGATACCGCTGGAGATCGCTCTCTGAGAAGTAGATGGAGTTTGGGTCGTCTGCGTGGAAGTCGTTGCGTTTGCTGATCCTCGCCCAGAGTTCTTCATGGCTGGCAGCTAGGTAAATCAGGATGGGGGTGGCGCCGGCGTCGGTGGCGATAGCACGCCACTTGGCCCGGTCGTCCGGGGTCCAGAAGCCATGATCGACGACGACGTCATGCCCGGCCTTGAGGTGTCCCGTAAGTTCAACCGCTACGTCTTCGAGTACCGGCCGTTCCAGGGTGGGGAACGTCCCTCTCGGGAAGTCGACTCCGTAGACGCCGTGTCGGCGGTACATCTCTTCATCTGGGCAGAGGCGGATGAAACCACGATCCGTCAGAGCACGGGAAAGGGTGGTCTTGCCGGACCCAGGAAGTCCGGCCATAAGGACGCAGAACGGTGGACGTGATGACATCGGTCTCGTCACGATCTGGGAGATGAGGGCCATCTCCGCTTCGGCTTCAACGGTGGTTGCGTAGGCCCTGTGGGCCGTAGGGAGTGACCCTAGGTGCTTCTTCGTGCACGCTCGCGAACGTGTCGTCTAAGACCGTCACGGGGTCACCTCTGATTCTGTGCGCCACGTGCGGCCAGGGCCCCCGAGGTCCACGCCGTATTCCACGACGTTTCCCTCACTGTCCACAAACTTGGCCGTCATCACGACCACCGGTTCCGTCGGCGGACGTGCGGGGTCCAGCTCCAAGAGCCGGGCGTACTCCGACGTCAGCAGGCGCGCCGAAGCCGTGTCGACGCGATGGCTGATCGGATTGCCGGTCACCTGCGCGATGAGCTGGAGTGAGGTTCCACCCGTCAGCCGCTCACTCAACGCCAGTTGGGGAATCAACTTCCCATACCGCGTGGGAATCCATGACGTGCTGTGGGCCACGATGCCGTGCCGGTCTCGGTAGACCCGACTTCGGCGGATCACGTCGGAGCCGGGCTTGATGTCCAGCGCCTGGGCCACCTCTGGGGGTGCGGGCACCACGCCGGCCTGATGCGAGTCGGACCTTTCACCTGCGCCCCAACTGGACCCGGTACGGCGCCCTCGATCCTGGCGCTGAGCGCCCGAAGACATCGGGGCTGGCTGGTCTAGAACCTCCGTCCCGATGCCGTGGATCCCTCTCACAAGGCCCTCGTTGCGCAGCTTGCGCAGGGCCTTTTCGGCCGTCGCGGTGCTCACTTTCCACTCTTCCGCGAGGTTCTTGATGCTCGGCAAGAGTGTTCCTGGCTCTAGCTGACCAGAGGTAATCGCCTCCGTGTAGTGGGCGGCAATCTTCGCGTACGGGGCCCGATTGTCGGCCTGGCCTGCCATGTCGCCTGCTCTCTGTCGTCACTTCCCTGAGGTTCCCTAGCCTACCGCTTGACACCGAAGGGAACCCTAGGGAACCTTAGGCATGTGCCCGCCGGTCGCTTCGAGGAGCGGCGGTCGCTGAACCTCGGCACATCTATGTGCAAAGCGGATGTGAACCGGGGGTTGCGCCAACGCCCAGAGGGTCCCTCTTTGGGCTGCTCCGACAACTCAAAAGAGTGATCCGCCACAGACGTGACGGCCGTGACCATGCCGGCCGAGGTGAGCGGAGACCAGTCGGTCATCTCCCGTCAGGGACACGTGCCGACTCAAAAGAACGGATCTGTCCAAGGGCACGCACGCCGCGCGACGAGACCGAGATGCGATTCCTCGGAGGAGCGGGACTGAGGCACGGATCCATATCGCACAGTACGGGCCGCCACCTCCCGGAAAAGGTGTCCGGCGCGGCTCAGGCCTGCGCAACCCCGACTTCCGCCGCTTCCGTGCGGTGGCCGGTTGCCTCCGCTGCACGTCTCGTACGTGCGGCGCCGAGGGGAGCCGGAACACCCCTTCTCGTTTCCTGGAGTCCGCATGACCGCGACTGTCGAGATCGTCTCGTTCGGTTACCTGCACGACGCGCCCCCGGCGGCGCATCTCACGATCGACCTGCGTCACCACTTCCGCGACCCGCACGTGTCGCCGGAGCTGCGGTACATGACCGCCGACGACGCGCCCGTCCGGGCCGCTGTGATGAGCACGCCCGGCATCGCCGAGCTGGTGGAGGCGACCGCTGCTGCGGTGACCGCGTTCGCCGCCGGCCCCAGCGCCGGAACCGTGACGGTCGCCGACGGATGCGCCGGCGGACGCCACCGGGCCCCCACCTTCGCCCGCGCCCTCGCCTACCGGCTGACCACCGCCGGCCACACGGTCACCGTCCGCCACCGTGACATGGACAAGGCCGTCGTCCAGCGCTGAACGCACCTCACAGCCCCGGACCCGCCGCCCTCCCGGCGGGGGCCGTGACGGAGCCGGATCGGAACCGGCCCGGGGCACCGGCCGCCCCTCGCGCGGCCCGCCGCACACCTGGTGTGCGGCGCATCCCCTTCTCAACGGCGCGCGGCCCCGGTGCGGGAACACCGGGACCGCTGTTCGGGCCGTTCACCTACCAGGGAGAACACGACCCAATGAAGAACATCGTCACTGTTCAGGACGCTGTTACCGCATTCGCCGACTGGATCGAACCGACGGATGCGGAGCTGGACGCGATCGAGCAGGAGTCCCCGCTGATCCTCGCGGAGGTCGTCCTGCTGGACGCGCAGATCAAGGCCATGGACCACCCCGCGAACGACGTCGACACGCGCCGCATCCGCCGGGCCCGCAACCGGGTCCTCGCCGCCCGCCGCGACCTGGCCAACCGCACGGCCGGCGCGATCGTGCCGGGTGGTGCGGCGTGAGCGCCCCGACGCAGGAACTCACGACCGTACAGAAGGGTGTGCTGTCGGCCGCGTTCGTGCCGATGCTGGCGACGGGTGTGGTCGGCGGTATCGGCACCTACAGCAACATCGGCCATGCCTACGGCTCCGGGACCGCGCTCGGTGCGCTCGGTGCCGGTGAGGGTGCGACGGCCGTGCTGGCCCTGGTCCTGCTGGGGCTGACCATGCTGGGCCAGTCCTCGCCTCTCGTCGTGCGGGCGGGGCTGTGGGTGCTGCCGGCCGCCGCGTCCGTCATGGCCGCGATGGCCGCGCCGGACCCGGGCCGCACGGTCGTCTACGCGCTGACCCCGCTGGGCATGTCCGTCTCGGCGGAGGGCATGGCGTTCCTGGCCCGCCGGATCGTGGTCCACACCGACGGGCGTGACGCCGAGCACGAGCGGCGCACCGCCGACATCGTGCAGGCCCTCGCCTACCACCGGGCCCGCGCCGCCCACCACCCGGTGAACCGGGTGCGGAAGCGGTCCGATCGGACGTCGTGGCGCCTCGCCCGCAAGGTCGGGGTCGGGGACGTCGCCCTGGGATCGAGGCTGCTGGACGTTCAGCGCACCCGGATCACCGGCGGCGCGGACGCGGCCCTCGCCTCGATGTTCGGCACGGCGCCCCTCGATCCCTCCCCGGTCGCAAATGCGGAGGAATCGACCGGAATCAGTCGAGAACGGTCTACCTCTGACCTGCCGGTATCGACCCCGGCCACGGTCGTCCTGACGCGGCTTGCGGTGCCCGCTCCGGTGCCTGTCGACCTCGGCAAGTCGGGCGGCGGTATGAAGCCGATGCCCGCCGTCGCCCCGATCGTAAAGCCGGTGCCGATCGCCCCGGCGCCTGCCCGTTCGGTGCCGGCTGCGTCGATGGGGCCGCGTCGGGCGACGGGCCGTGTCCCGGTCGCCGCCAAGTCGACCCGCACCCGCCGCACCCCCGACCAGCTCATGGCGGAAGCACGCAAAGCGACGGCCGGTCTGGCGGACGCGGAGGTGACCGGGGAGGGCATCCGCCGGGCCCTGCGCACCTCGCCGGCGAACGCGCGGATGCTGCGTGACGCCCTGCTCGCCGAGCGCGCCGCGACCGGCCCCGAGCTGGAAGCGAGGGTCGTCTGATGGGGATGTGGCGGGACAAGACCCCGCGCAAGGACGACGAGATCACCCGCCCGGACCCCGGCCCGATCAACCCCGCCGGCAAGTCGCCGGGCACGTGGGGGCGCGCGGGGGTCCGGCCCGGTGATTCCCCCACCGGCCCGATGGCCACCCCCAACCGCCGCCGCAGGCCGAAAGCGAGCTGACCGTGTCCAAGTCCGAGATCCGTCGCCTTGACCGTGAGATCGAGAAGACCGCGAAGAAGCTGGAGGCGGTCCGCCGGGGTGAGTGGTGGCCGCTGAACGGCAGTGAGCGCCGTGCCATGGCCCGCGCCCTGGCCGGTGGCGCCTACCAGATCAGCCGGGGCCGCAGTGCGGGCCGTGCCGAGCAGCGCATGGACACCACCGGCTCCGCCGCCGAGCTGCGGCTGAACGCCGAGCTGACCGCCCTGTACGGCGAGCGTCAACGCCTCATCACGGAGGCGGCCCGCGCCAAGGCCGCCAAGAAGTCCTCCGGCTGGTGGTGACCAGCCCACTTGCCTCGCACGCCGGGGTGGCCGCTCTTTCCACGGACCCGGCCACCCCGGCACTCCCTCACTCCCGCCCCGAAAGGGGCAGTCAGGAGCACTTCCAGCATGTCTGAGAACGTCGTTCACCTCCACAAGCCCACCGACCCCCCGGCCGACCAGACGGCGCCCACGGTGCTCACCGTCGTGCCCGACGCCCCGCCAGCCCTGCCCGCCCCGCTGTGGGTGCGCTCCGGGCGCGCGGTGAAGACGGCCGTCACGCATGAGAAGACCAGGGCGACGGCCCGGGCGCTGGCCCGGCACTCGTCCTACACGTTCAACGGGGGGCGGATCGTGGCCCGCCGCACCTGGGACGGCAAGACCGGCGCCCGCTACGAGCGCATGATCCGCGCGGCGGAAGCCGCGGGGAACCTGGAAGCGGCGGAGGAGTGGGAGGAGCGTCTGACGCGCTTCCGCGCGGCCCGCCACCACCGCCGCATGGACCTGCTCCACTCGCCCGTGGACGCGGCCAAGGGCGTCGGGGTCGGTGCCGGTATGGGCGTCGGTGTGCTGGTCGCCCTCGGTGTGGTCATGGCGGTCAACACGGGCGAGGTACGGGACGTCATCACGCCCCTGTCCGCGACCATCGACTTCATCGCGCTGCTGATCCGCATCGTTCAGATCGTGTGGGGTCCGGCGCTCACCATCGGCCCGTTCCTCGCGCTGCTCGCCCTGTGGTCGGTCGGCCGCAAGCAGCACGCCGCCCCCGCATGGGCCCTCCCGGCCAACGCCCGCAGCAGCGAGGGCGAGCCGATCACCCCGTCCATCGTGGTCAAGGCCTTGCGCGACCTCGGCGTGCCCGCCCTGGCCCGCGCCATCAAGGAGATGGGCGACGCCGGCGCCTCCATGCTCGGTCCGATCCGGATCGCAGGATGCGGGGTGGAGGTGGACGTCACGCTTCCGTCCGGGGTGGCCACGAACGAGGTTCAGGGCAAGCGCCGGAAGCTTGCCGAGAACCTCACCCGGCACGAGCACGAGGTGTTCATCACCATCCCGGAAGCGGCGCGCACGGTGCGGCTGTGGATCGCCGACTCCGGCGCGCTGGACGAGCCGATCGGACCGTCCCCGCTGGTCACCGACGAGACCCTGACCGCCGACTACGCCAAGGGGCGCGCGCCGTGGGGGCAGGACCTGCGCGGCGACGCCGCCTCCCTGAGCCTGTATCAGCGGCACCTGCTCATCACGGGCCTGTCCAACCAGGGCAAGACCGCCGCCCTGCGCTCCCTCGCCCTGTGGGCGTCCCTGGACCGGCGGGTGGAGTTCCGGATCGCCGACCTCAAGGGCGCCGGCGACTGGGCCATGTTCGACGGCCTCGCCACCGTGCTCATCCAGGGCCCCACCGACGAGCACGTGATCGAGGCGACCGAGATGGTCGAGAGTCTCGTCGAGGAGATGAACCGCCGCATCGCCGCACGCCAGGCAGACCCCACCATCGTGTTCGAGCCGCTGATCGGCATCGTGGACGAAGCGCAGGTGGCGTTCATGTGCCCGGCCGTGGACGACGAAAAGCGCCCCTACGGCGGCTCCAAGGCCACCTCCCGCTACTTCATGGCCGTGCGCAAGGTCCACAACCAGGGCCGCGTGGTCGACGTGCTCATGTACGAGGGGACGCAGGACCCCACCGACCAGAACCTGCCCAAGCTGGTCCGCGAGGGCGCGCACACCCGGGCCTCGCTCGCGCTGGGCACCGAGGCACAGGCCGTCATGGCCCTCGGCGAGAAAGCCGTCAACGGCGGCGCCGCCCCGCACCTGCTGCGCCAGGGTCTGGACAAGGGAACCCTGGTCGTGGCGTCCGACGGGATCGAGATCCCCAAGGGCCAGTCGTCCATCACCGTGCGCACGCACTTCATCGGCGACGACGACGCCAAGGCCATCACCGACCGCGCCAAGGCTCTCCGCAACGGCGTCACCACCCTGCACGCGGTCAAGCGGAGCGAGGACCGTGACGCGCTCGCCGACATCCTCGCCGTGCTCGGCGACGAAAAGCGGGTGCTGACACAGGACATCGTCAAGCGGCTCGCGATCCTCAGCGAGGACACCTACGGCGGGTGGGCCTTCACCGACCTCACCGGCGTGCTGGAGGCGGCCGGCGTCGAGGCGTACAAGTCGCACGGCCGCATGACCGTCCGCCGTGACGACGTCGCCCAAGCGCTCGCCGAGCGCGACGCCGAGGGTTCCGCTTCCGCCTCCCAGTAGCGGGGAGGCGCACCCTCCCGCCCGGGGGAGGCGGGGAGAACTCCCCAACCGCCTCCCCAACCCGCCTCCCCCGCGGTGATCAGCGAAAACACCGTTTCGGGGAGGCGGGGAGGCACCCCAGCTCAGCCCCCTGAAACCCCCTCCACAGCGCCCCCGGCAGGGGGTGTGTCTGCCTCCCCAACCGAGCACCGGAAGGGATTCCACATGTACCCCGAGCACACCGACCGGACGCCCGTCGTACGGGCCCCTGAAGTCCACCACCCAACCCCCCTCGCCCCCGCCGTGGCCCCGTACGCGGCGCCCCTCGTTCCCGTCCAGCCGCACGGCGTGTCGACAGTCGCGAGCGTCGTCCTGCCGGACGGCCGCGTCGTCACCGGCTACGCCGTCACCCCCATGCAGCCCGAACCGGTCGTCGCCAAGCCGGTCGTGTCGCGGGCGGCGGTGAACGTCGCCCTCGGGGGCGTCGGGTTCCTCGCCGTGTGCGGCGGACTGCTGCTGCTGACCACGTTCATCACCGCGCTCACCGCGCTCATCACCCAGCTCATCACGCTCGCCGCCGTCGTCTTCGGCGGATGGATCGCCGTACAGGTCTTCAGCAGCAACCGGCACGACGGCGGGACCACGGTCAACATCCGCAAGGCCGTCATCAAGCGCAACAAGTTCTACGGCTGAGAAGGAGAACAACACCCATGCTCAGGCTGCGTATCTGGCTCACTGCGCTGCCCCGCAACGCGCTGATCCTGACCGACACGCCCCGCCCCGACTGCCGCACCTGTGAGGGCGTCGGCGGTATCGAGCACGACTACGGCGACTACGAGACCGGCGAATGGGCCGGCACCGAGTGGGAGTTCTGCTCCTGCTGGACGCCGTGGGCCGTCACCCTGCTCCCGCTCCCGCGCCGCCCCCGGTGGCTCCGCCGCCGTGACAGCGCCCGCGACCCGTGGGCCCCCGTTGGCTACAGCGACGAACCGCCCTTCTAGCTACGCCAAGGGCAGCCCCTGCCTCACGCCAATGAATGCGGGGCTGCCCTTGTCCACCTGCCACCAACTGACCTGTGGAGGTCATCCAGCATGCAGCAACCCGCCCCCATCCTGCGAGCCCTCGCCTTACTCTCCCGGATCGAACCCATCCGAGTGCTCGACGCCTACTGCTGCATCGGCGGCGCCACCGAGGGCTACCGGCGCGCGTTCGACAACTGCCACATCACCGGCGTCGACAAGGAAGCCCAGCCGGACTACCGGGGCGACGCCTTCCACCAGGGCGACGCGATCGAGTTCATCCGCGCCCATGGCCATGAGTTCGACCTCATCCACGCGTCCCCGCCGTGCCAGGGCGAAGGTGCCCCGACCAAGGGCACGAACGCCGCCCGCAACGCGGCGATCGGCCGGACCTACCCCCGGCTCATCGTCCCCACCCGTGCGGCTCTGGAGGCCACGGGACGGCCGTACGTGATGGAGAACGTGCCCGGCTCCGAGGTCCGCAAGGACATCCGGCTGTGCGGGGAACAGTTCGGCCTCGC